>NZ_CP020947.1:4285000-4426159 GCF_000172795.2 Rhizobium sp. CIAT894 | reverse complement strand
TTGAACGACACGCGCCGAAAGATCATGAGAGTTCTGGATGGCGAAAGCCTCTCCCCTCCTCCTCTCTGGCTGATGAGACAGGCGGGACGTTATCTCCCGGAATATAGAGAAACGCGGGCAAAGGCCGGAAGTTTCCTCGATCTCTGCTACACGCCCGATCACGCCGTCGAAGTCACATTGCAGCCGATCCGCCGCTACGGCTTCGATGCAGCCATTCTGTTTTCCGATATCCTGGTCATTCCCGACGCGTTGAAACGCAATGTCCGGTTTACCGAGGGCCATGGCCCCGAGATGGATCCGATCGACGAAGCCGGCATTGGCAGGTTGAATGGCGAAGAGGTTATCGATTATCTCAGGCCGGTTATGGAGACGGTGCAGCGGTTGCGTGCAGCGTTGCCTGATGAAACGACGCTGCTCGGCTTCTGCGGCGCGCCCTGGACGGTTGCGACCTATATGATTGCCGGTCACGGCACGCCGGATCAGGCGCCTGCCCGCCTCTTCGCCTACCGGTATCCCCGCGCCTTCGAACATCTCCTGATGCTGCTCGCCGACGTCTCGGCCGATTATCTCGTCGCTCAGATCGATGCCGGCGCCGATGCCGTGCAGATCTTCGATTCCTGGGCGGGGGTTCTCGGCGAGAAAGAGTTCGAGTCCTTCGCAATCCGGCCGGTCGCGCGAATGATCGCTTCGGTCAAGTCGCAACGACCGCATGCGCGCATCATAGCCTTTGCCAAGGGTGCCGGTTACCAGTTGAAAAATTATCGCCAGAGGACGGGGGCGGATGCGATCGGCCTCGATTGGTCGGTCCCGCTGGCTTTCGCCGCGGAGCTTCAGAAGGATGGGCCGGTCCAAGGCAACCTCGATCCGATGCGCGTCGTTGCCGGCGGCCTGGCGCTGGAAGAGGGTATCGACGACATTCTTCAGCATCTCGGCAATGGACCGCTGATCTTCAATCTCGGTCACGGCATTACGCCGCAGGCCGATCCCGAGCATGTGCGCCTGCTCGTCGAGCGGGTGCGGGGCGGGCAGATGCGAGACGGGGCGTGACGATGGAACGGCAGACGGACCGGAGACCCGGCGCCTACGCCCGGCGCCGAGCCCATTTTGCCCTCGCCTTCTTCGCGCTGATGGCAGTCGGGCTTTTTGCCTGGAACCCCGACAATCTCTATCTCTGGATCAAGGCGCTGCACATCATTGCCGTCATTTCCTGGATGGCCGGGTTGTTCTACATGCCGCGGCTGTTCATCTATCATACCGATGCCGAGCCGGGATCGGTGCAATCGGAAACCTTCAAGGTGATGGAGCGTCGGCTGCTTCGAATCATCATGACGCCGGCAATGATGCTGACCTGGATGTTCGGTCTCTATCTCGCCTGGTCGGTCTATGGCTTCCAGGGCGGCTGGCTGCATGCGAAGATCGGTCTCGTCGTACTGCTGACCGGCGTTCACATGTTTTTCAGCCGCGCCGTCAGGGCCTTCGAACGGGATGAAAATCGCCGTTCCGCGCGTTATTGGCGGTTCATGAACGAGGCGCCGACATTGCTGATGATCCTCATCGTGATCCTCGTCGTGGTGAAGCCGTTCTGAGGCAAAATCGCCCTCAGGTTAAATTTGCTTCATTTTAAGCAGCCCTCTTGCGGGCGCGATCACGAGTCGCTATTTTCCGCGCATCTCATCTACGTGGCATGTGTGTAGAGTTCAGTCGTCTGCGAGCCCTTCGCAGTACCGAATACGACCCAACATCGCCTTTCCCCTTCGAAATTGAAAAGAGTATTGGTCACTTCATGGCTGAAATGAAGCTTCAGGAACTTAAGAGCAAATCCCCGACGGATCTTCTGGCTTTCGCCGAATCGCTCGAGGTCGAGAATGCCAGCACGATGCGCAAGCAGGAGCTGATGTTTGCCATCCTCAAGATGCTCGCCAGCCAGGATGTCGAGATTATCGGCGAAGGCGTCGTCGAGGTGCTGCAGGACGGATTTGGCTTCCTGCGCTCCGCCAATGCAAACTACCTGCCGGGTCCTGATGATATTTATATCTCCCCGTCGCAGATTCGCCGTTTCTCATTGAAGACAGGCGATACGGTCGAGGGACCGATCCGCGGACCGAAGGAAGGCGAGCGTTATTTTGCGCTGCTCAAGGTCAACACCATCAATTTCGACGATCCGGAAAAGATCCGTCACAAGGTTCACTTCGACAATCTGACGCCGCTCTATCCGAATGAGCGCTTCAAGATGGAACTCGATATTCCCACCTCCAAGGATCTATCGCCGCGTGTGATCGATCTGGTGGCGCCGCTCGGCAAGGGCCAGCGCGGTTTGATCGTCGCACCGCCGCGCACCGGTAAAACCGTGCTGCTACAGAACATCGCGCATTCGATCACGGCAAACCATCCGGAATGCTATCTGATCGTCCTGCTGATCGACGAACGCCCCGAAGAAGTGACCGACATGCAGCGCTCCGTTCGGGGCGAAGTCATCTCCTCGACCTTCGACGAGCCGGCCGTGCGCCACGTCCAGGTGGCCGAAATGGTTATCGAAAAGGCGAAACGCCTTGTCGAACACGGGCGCGATGTCGTCATCCTGCTCGATTCGATCACCCGCCTCGGCCGCGCCTACAACACTGTTGTTCCCTCTTCCGGCAAGGTTCTGACCGGCGGCGTCGATGCCAACGCTCTTCAGCGGCCGAAGCGCTTCTTCGGCGCTGCGCGCAATATCGAGGAAGGCGGCTCGCTGACCATCATCGCCACGGCGCTGATCGATACCGGCAGCCGTATGGATGAAGTCATCTTCGAAGAGTTCAAGGGCACCGGCAACTCGGAAATCGTTCTCGACCGCAAGGTCGCCGACAAGCGCATCTTCCCGGCGATGGACATCCTCAAGTCCGGCACCCGCAAGGAAGACCTCCTTGTTCCACGCCAGGATCTTCAGAAGATCTTCGTGCTTCGCCGAATTCTGGCGCCGATGGGCACGACCGATGCGATCGAATTCCTGATCGACAAGCTCAAGCAAACGAAGAACAATCCCGACTTCTTCGACTCGATGAACACATAATCCTTAGCCGGATTCAACTTAGGTGTATTGCGGTAAGTCGACGCGATGCGCCTCAGCTTTGAACGCGAAGCTGAACCGCGCTCACCTTGGGGCGAGCACACTTTGATGAGAGCTGGCAACATCGTCACGATGTCGCCAGCTTTTTCTATTTGAGAGGGATCGATTCGGATTCCGACCACGGACCAGCGATATGGCCATGTTGACTGATACTATATTTGCGCTCTCGAGCGGCGCGCCGCCCTCGGGCGTTTCGATCGTTCGCATCAGCGGCCCATTGACCCGGGATCTGTTGGTTAGGCTGGTCGGGTCAGTACCGGCAGATCGCCTCGCCTCCTACCGAACGATTCGGAGTCGTAACAACCAGCCGATCGACAATGGCTTGGTGTTATTCTTTCCGGCTCCGAATTCATTTACCGGCGAGGATGTCGCCGAGTTGCAGATCCACGGCAGTCGCGCGGTGCTGGCCGCACTGTTTCACGCGCTTGGCGATGTTCCGGGTGTTCGGATGGCGGTCGAGGGCGAGTTCTCGCGCAGGGCTTTTGAAAACGGCAAGCTGGATCTCGTCGAGATCGAAGGCCTGGCGGATCTCATCGGCGCCGAAACCGAGATGCAGCGACGTCTTGCGATCGAGCAGAGCGCCGGCGGGCTTTCCGCCATTTACGATTCGTGGGCGGAACGATTGACGCGGGCGCGGGCGATGATCGAGGCTGAACTTGATTTTCCCGATGAGGACGATGTTCCCGGTTCGGTATCGGACATGGTCTGGACCGATATGGAGAAGCTTCGCAGCGAGATCGAAGAACATCTGGCTGCGGCTTCGGCAGGCGAGATCATCAGGGATGGTTTCAAGGTGGTCATCGCCGGCGCACCGAATGCGGGGAAATCGAGCCTGTTGAATGCTCTGACCCGTCGCGACGTGGCGATCGTCACCGAAATCGCTGGGACCACCCGCGATGTTTTGCAGGTCGATCTCGATATTGACGGTTATCTCATCAAACTTTATGACACCGCCGGGCTCCGCGAGGCAGATGACCGGGTCGAGATAGAGGGCGTGCGGCGCGCGCGTGTGGCGCTGCGAGATGCCGACCTTGTTCTGCTGCTGGTCGATATGGCAAATCCCGTAGTCCCCGACGACTTGGATCAACGTTCTCCGCATGTTACTGTCGGCACGAAGAAGGATCTCGTTGAGATCAACTCGGGTCAATATGACCTCCAGATTTCGACGGTGACCGGTGACGGATTGTCCGAATTACGCCGGTTGATCGGCGCCATTGTCGCCGAACGTTTCGGGGCTCTGTCCATGGCGATCCCGAGCCGCACTCGGCATAAAGATTCGCTAGCGAAATGTTTATTGGCGCTGGACGCGGCGATTTCGCAAATAGATGTGAACCTCGAATTGCGAACCGAGCAGTTGCGTGTGGCCGCTGAGTTCCTGGGCAAGATCACCGGGCGGGTTGATGTCGAGCAGTTACTCGGTGTGATCTTCTCGGAGTTTTGTATCGGCAAATGATTCACGTGAAACCATGGGCCCTCCGGTTTCACGTGAAACGTCTGCTTCAATGGAGTTGGATATGACGGATAATCTCTACGATGTGATTGTCATCGGCGGTGGCCATGCGGGTTCGGAGGCTGCCAATGCGGCTACGCGCCTCGGTGCGAAAACCGCTCTGGTGACGCATAGACGAGATACGATTGGCGTCATGTCCTGCAATCCGGCGATCGGCGGGCTCGGCAAAGGTCATCTGGTTCGTGAGATCGATGCCATGGATGGGCTGATGGGTCGTGTTGCGGACGCCGCGGGCATTCAGTTCCGGATGTTGAACAAGAAAAAGGGCGCCGCAGTCCGTGGTCCGCGGACGCAAGCCGATCGAAAGCTCTATCGCCTGGCCATGCTGGCGGAGATGGAAGCGACGGCCGGCCTGGATATTGTCGAGGGCGATGCCTTTGATCTGGATATTGCCGACGGACGGGTGACCGGCGTTGTTATGAAAGACGGCCGGACCTTGAGAGCGCCGGCGGTGGTCTTGACCACCGGCACCTTCCTGCGTGGGCTCATCCATATCGGTTTGGAAAAGACACCTGCCGGCCGCGTGGGCGAAGCCCCTTCGGTTGGCTTGTCTGCCACCTTGGCCCGGCTCGGCTTGCAGCTCGGGCGTCTGAAAACCGGAACGCCGGCGCGGCTGGATGGCAAGACCATTGATTGGCAGGCTGTTGGTCGGCAGGGAGCCGATGCAGAGCTTGTCCCCTTCTCGTTTATGACCGACGCAATCACAACCCCCCAGATTGAGTGTGGCGTCACCAGGACGACCGAAGCAACGCACCGGATTATCGTCGACAACATCATGCGATCGGCCATGTATTCCGGTCAGATCGAAGGGGTCGGGCCGCGTTATTGCCCATCGATCGAGGACAAGCTGGTCAAGTTTGGGGAGCGCGACGGACACCAGGTCTTCCTGGAACCGGAGGGGCTCGACGACGACACCGTCTATCCGAACGGGATCTCCACCTCCCTTCCCGCCGAGGTCCAGGGTGCATTTATCAAGACGATCCCCGGGCTCGAACAGGCGAGAATCCTTCAACCGGGTTACGCGATCGAATATGACCATGTCGATCCGCGTGAGCTAACACCGTCTTTGGAAGTGAAGCGACTGAAAGGTCTGTTCCTCGCCGGCCAGATCAACGGGACCACCGGCTATGAAGAGGCGGCGGCGCAGGGCTTGGCGGCGGGGCTTAATGCTGCGTTGCGAAGCAGCGATTCGGAACCGTTCCATTTCAGCCGAACCACTTCCTATATCGGAGTCATGATCGACGATCTGACATCACGCGGCGTTACGGAGCCGTACCGAATGTTTACGTCACGCGCCGAATATAGACTGACGCTTCGGGCCGATAATGCCGATATGCGCCTGACGCCGCTGGCGATGCGGTTGGGCTGCATCAGTCACGACCGGGTCCGGCGCTTCACCGCCTATCAGGCAGAGATCGACGCCGGTCGCGCGCTGCTAACGTCGCTGGCGGTGACGCCGAACGAGGCGCGTCGCGCCGGCTTGAACATCAATCTCGATGGTCAGCGCCGAACGGCTTATGATCTCCTGTCCTATCCAAATTACGATTTTGCCGCACTTCGGGAAGTTTGGCCGGAAACCTTTGCCGCGATTGCACCCAAAGTTGCGGAAGCATTGGAAATCGAAGCGGGATATTCGGTCTACCTGGAGAGGCAGGCATCCGCCATCGCCGATCAGCAGCGTGACGAGGAGCGGCAGATTCCGGCAGATTTCAACTACGACGCCCTCTCCGGTCTGTCGAACGAGCTCAAGACGAAGCTGAATGCGGTGCGGCCCTTTAATATCGCCCAAGCGGCTATCGTCGAGGGGATGACGCCGGCAGCCATCGCGCTGCTGCTTGTGCATCTGCGTCGAATAAATTCTTCCGAACGTCACAGCGCCTGATTACGAGAATTGAGAGTCTTTCAGAATGGAATTAAACGGCTTACGTGTTTCACGTGAAACACAGGAACGGCTCCAACACTTTGCGGCGCTCTTTCAGAAGTGGGCCAAAACGATCAACCTGGTGGCGGCCTCAACGCTCGACGATCTGTGGCACCGGCATATCGCCGATAGTAGCCAGATTTTTCAAATCCAGCCGCAGCCGATCACCTGGGTCGACCTTGGAAGCGGAGGTGGATTCCCTGGGGTGATCACGGCAATCTATCTGGCCGAATTGCAAGACGGATGGGTGCATCTGGTCGAGAGCAATCATAAAAAAGCAGCGTTTCTGCGCACGGCGCTGCGCGAGACCAATGCGCGCGCGAGCGTGCATGCTATTCGAATTGAAGATGCGCCTACTGAGATCGGCGAATGCGACGCGATCTCCGCCCGAGCCCTGGCCGAGCTCGATGGGCTGATCGGATATTCCGCTGCCTGGATGCTTGGCAATGAAAATTGTCGTTGCCTCTTTCATAAAGGCCGGGATTACCAGAGGGAAATCGACAAAGCACGTGGTCGGTGGAGGTTCGATCTGTTAGAACATAAGAGCGCCGTCGAGCAGGAATCTGTTATTTTGGAAATATCGAATCTCCGGCGCTTGGCTTAACAGATCGGATATTGCTGCAATGGCTGGCGAAAAACACCGAATAATTACCATCGCAAATCAGAAGGGTGGCGTAGGGAAAACCACCACCGCAATCAATTTGGCAACAGCCCTTGCCGCTATCGGTGAGCGTGTCTTGATTGTCGATCTCGACCCGCAGGGCAATGCCAGCACCGGCCTCGGCATCGATCGCCGCGATCGGAAACTCTCCTCCTATGATCTCATGGTGGGGGAGCGCAGCATCAGGGACGTGACGCTCGAGGCAGCGGTGCCCAATCTCTTCATCGTTCCTTCGACGATGGATCTGCTTGGCATCGAGATGGAAATTTCGCAGCAGAGCGACCGGGTGTTCAAACTGCGCAAAGCGTTGTCGTCGCCAGAAGCAATGACATTTTCCTATATTCTTCTGGATTGCCCGCCGTCGTTCAATCTGCTGACGATGAATGCCATGGCGGCGGCGCATTCGGTGTTGGTGCCGCTGCAATGTGAATTTTTTGCTTTGGAAGGTCTAAGCCAGCTGCTTGAAACCGTCAGTCAGGTTCGCCGCACGGTCAATCCGCGCCTGGACATTCAGGGCATCGTCTTGACGATGTTCGATGCGCGCAACAATCTTGCCCAGCAGGTGGTCAATGATGTGCGCACGCATCTCGGCGAGAAGGTTTATCATACGTTAATTCCGCGCAACGTCCGGGTTTCCGAGGCGCCCTCCTACGGCAAGCCGGCTATTCTTTATGATTTGAAATGCGCGGGCAGCCAGGCCTATCTGCAGCTCGCCTCTGAGGTTATCCAAAGGGAACGCCAAAGACTGGCCGCGTAATATCATATCAGGGGCGTAGGTGAGTGTAGATCATGAATGACGATGTATCGAAGAGGCGATTGGGTCGCGGCCTTGCGGCGCTGATTGGGGAAATGGATCAGCCTGTGCCGGTTGAGGCCGAGCGCACTGTCAGCGCCGACAGAATGATCCCGATCGAGTTCGTCAGCCGCAATCCCCGCAACCCCCGTCGTTTTTTTGATGACGCCGAGCTGCACGATCTTGCAAGTTCTATTCGTCAGCACGGCATCGTGCAGCCGATTGTCGTGCGGACGATGGACCGGGATCGCTACGAGATCATTGCCGGCGAACGTCGCTGGCGGGCAGCCCAGCTGGCTGGGCTGATCGAGATTCCGGTCATTATCCGTGACGTCGATGACAAGACGGCGCTGGAAATCGCCATTGTCGAAAACGTCCAGCGGGCGGATCTCAATGCTCTTGAAGAAGCTCTGGGGTATGAGCAGCTTATTGCCGAATATGGCTATACGCAGAATGACCTCGGCGAAATCATCGGCAAAAGCCGCAGCCATGTCGCCAACTCCCTGCGGCTGCTGAAACTGCCCGATCCGGTGCGCGACCTGCTTGCCGCCGGCAGCCTCTCGGCTGGTCACGCCCGCGCACTTGTTTCCACCTCCGACCCGGCCAGTCTTGCCCGCACGATCGTTGCCAAGGGCATGTCGGTTCGCGATGCGGAAAAGCTGGCGCAAAACAATATCAAGGCGCAATCGGAGCCACAGCAGCCGGCGTTACGGCAAGATCAGAAGGATTCCGATACACTGGCTTTGGAACGGACGCTTTCCGATGCGCTCGGGCTCGATGTCTCGATCAATCATAAGACCAGCGGCGGCCAGATCAAAATTTCCTACAAGTCGCTAGAGCAGCTCGAGGAAATTTGCCGCTTGCTTGAGAGGCGCTAGCTTCAGCGCCTCGCATCAAACCTGCTTCCGCGACAGGCTTTGCTCTTTGTTTCCGCATGTCATTAGCCCGGAAGCGTGCATCCTTCCGGGCGACATGCAGAAGAGCGGTCGCTATCGAACTGATTCACACCCGCCCCGCCTTAGGATGGTCAGGTGGATTTACGACCGGATTGAAGGGTGGTGGAGAGCAGCGTCTGCATGGCAACGCTGTCTTCCAGCACCTGCCGCCGCCGGCTTTGCAGGATCGCTGCCTGCAGACGATTGGATTCACGGGCAATGCTTTCCGCGGTCCAATGCCGCAGGGCCTGTTCGATGATCGGCTTGCGGCGGAAATGCAGATGACGACCCATGGTCTGCATGATCTGAGGCGCCTGCAGGCGTTTTTCTTCCATTTCGGCGCGCATTGTATCGAGAAGCTGAAACTGTTTCAGGCATGCCTGCAGCACGAGAAAAATCGCGGTTTTGGAGCTGCTGATCTTCTGCATGGCATGCAAAAAGGCATTGAGATCGCCGCTCAGGATGGCGTCGACGGCATCGTCAACAGAGATCGCGCTGGCGTCGCCGATTATTTCGGTAACGTGATGTTCCTCGACGGTCGGGTAACCGCGGCAATAGAGGGCAAGTTTACGCACCTCATTGCGTGACGCGATGCGGTCGCCGCCGATCAATGCGATCAGCGCCTGGCGCGCAGCCGGCGTGATGCCGAGCTTCTCTGTGCCAAGCTCCGTGTCGATCAAGGCGTTCAGGGCGCGGCTGTCATCGGCGTAAGACGGGATCGTCATGATAGATCGCGCCGTCTCGGCGGTCTTGCGAAGCAGCGAACCCTTCTTCAAGTCGCCAGCCTCGACGATCAGATGGGCAGCTTCAAGCGGCTTTTCGGCAAGCAGTGCCAAGGGATCGACAAGATATTTTTCATTGGAGGCGCCGCGGATCCAGATCAGCTTCTCGCCACCGAACAGGCCGATCGACTGAACTTCGTCGACCAATCGTCCCGGATCCTTCTGCAGGTCGCCGATATCGAGTTTGGTCAGCGAGAAAGGATCATCGAGAGCAACGCCGGTTTTGCCGGCAAGCTGAGCCGCACGTTCGGACACCAGGCCGCGGTCCGGCCCGTAAATGACGAAGATCCGATAGTTTCCAGCCGATTTCTGCAGGAAGGTCTCGAATTCGTGGGACTTTATCTCTGCCACATCACCGCCCTCAGCGGCTGAGGGCGGCGGCGATATCGGCTCCTACGAATTCCGCCACCTGATCCGCCGCACGGTTTTCCGCATCGCGGATCGCCCTTTGCTTGGCGAATTCCTGTTCGGAGAAATCCACCAGTGCCGTGACCTGGCGGCTGCCTGCCTTGATGACATGGCCGTCGGCCGTGGCGCTCAGCGTGTATGAGACGTTGACGGTGACACGGCCGGCCTTCGATGTATCGTCGGATTCCTGGAGCAGCGTACTGGCAACGCTCGAGGTGGCGTGCATCTCGACCCGATATTGGGGATTTTCCGCTTCGCCCGCACCGCGGGAGGCAAGGAAGATCAGGCGATTGCGCACTTGCTGTTCGACCCGGCTGCCCGCCTCGGAAAAGCCGACCGAGGAAAGCTTCTCAACGACACCCGAGCTCTCGGAGTAGAGCGGCCGGACCTGGCAGGCAGAGAGGAACGCCGCAGCGGCAAGGATCATGGCGACGCCGGCATTGCGGGCCAGCTTGCAAGCGATATCAGACGACAATGTTCACAATCCTTTGGGGAACCACGATGATCTTCTTCGGTGCCTGTCCGTTCAGCGCGTTCTTCACCGCATCCAGATCCAGCACGGCGTCGGTGACGGCATTCTGATCCGCATCGCGAGAAATTGTCAATTCAGCGCGTTTCTTGCCGTTGATCTGGACGGGCAGGACGACATCATTCTCGATGACGAGCGTCTCGTCGTATCGCGGCCAGCCGGTCCGGGCAAGCAGCCCCTTATTGCCGAGCGCCGTCCAGCATTCCTCAGCCAGATGCGGCGTCATCGGGGCGACCAACTGGATCAGGATCTCGGCGGCATCGCGCACGGCCGCGCGATAGGTGACATCCCCCTCGCCCGCCGCAACCCTCGTCATCGGCGCGGCCAGCGCGTTCACCAGCTCATAGATTCGGGCGACCGCCTTGTTGAACCAGAGCTTGTCATAGTCGTTCTGGACGGCCTTCAGGGTCTTGTGGGCAGCCTGCGAGATCGACAGCGCTTCCCCCTCGGTCGCCGGCGCCGGGGCGACGGCGGAGAGCGCCTCTGCGGCTTCGGAAATCAACCGCCACAGACGCTGGGTGAACCGATGGGCACCTTCAACGCCGGCCTCGGACCAGATAACATCGCGCTCCGGCGGGGAGTCGGACAGAACGAAGAACCGGGCGGTATCGGCGCCGTAGGAGGCAATGATGTCATCGGGATCGACGACGTTCTTTTTCGATTTCGACATTTTTTCGATCGAGCCGATGGCGATCTCCTCGCCTGAGGTCAGCAGGAAGGCGCGGCGTTTGCCGTCGAGCTCCTCGATGCGGATATCGGCTGGGGCCACCCACTCGCGGCTCGCGCCGGCGCCGCGGCTATAGGTCTCATGAACCACCATGCCCTGGGTGAAGAGACCCTTGAAAGGCTCGGTGGCGGCGACATGGCCGGTCTCGCGCATGGCGCGGGTGAAGAAACGGGAATAGAGCAGATGCAGGATCGCATGCTCGATCCCGCCGATATACTGATCGACCGGCAGCCAATGGTTAGCCGCCTCAGGATCAGTCGGCTTCCCTTCCCAGGGGGCAGTGAATCGAGTGAAATACCAGCTCGAATCGACGAAGGTGTCCATCGTATCCGTCTCGCGA
The DNA here is from genome assembly GCF_000172795.2 of Rhizobium sp. CIAT894. Taxonomy (NCBI): domain Bacteria; kingdom Pseudomonadati; phylum Pseudomonadota; class Alphaproteobacteria; order Hyphomicrobiales; family Rhizobiaceae; genus Rhizobium; species Rhizobium sp. CIAT894. Next base: position 4,414,447 of record NZ_CP020947.1, on the reverse strand, counting down.
CGCGCATCCTTGCCGCAGGTCGGGCAGGAGACGTGCCGCCAGGTCGGATGACGGTCGAGCGGATTGCCGGGCTGGTCGAAGGTGACGTCGTCGGGCAGTTTGACCGGCAGGTCTTTCTTCGGCACCGGCACGACGCCGCAATCGTCGCAATGGATGACGGGGATTGGGCAGCCCCAATAACGCTGCCGGGAAATACCCCAGTCGCGCAGACGGAAATTGACCTTGCGTTCGCCCTGCGGCGCATTGCCGAGCGAAGCCGCCGACAGCCGGTCGGCAACGATGTTGAAGGCCTCCTGCGTCGTCTTGCCGTCGAGGAAGCGCGAATTGATCATCACGCCCTCGCCGTCATAGGCGGTGTCGCCGACGGCAAAGCTTTCCGCATCGCCGTCTCTCGGCATGACGACTGTTACAACCGGCAGACCGTATTTCCGGGCGAAATCAAGGTCGCGCTGATCGCCGGAGGGGCAGCCGAAGATTGCGCCCGTGCCGTAATCCATCAGCACGAAATTGGCGATATAGACGGGCAGTTCCCAGGAGGGATCAAGCGGATGCCTGACGCGGATGCCGGTATCCATGCCCTTCTTTTCGGCGGTCTCGAGTGCCGCCAGGGAGGTGCCGGCACGGCGGCACTCTTCGCAGAAGGCTTCGATATCTGCGTTCTTTGCGGCAGCATCCCTTGCCAGCGGGTGATCGGCTGATATCGCCAGGAAGGAGGCGCCGAAGAGCGTGTCCGGCCGGGTCGTGTAAACCGTGATTTCTGTCTCGCCGGCAGGCGCCGTTTCCGGCACGATCTCCCAGCGGACCGTCAGGCCTTCGGAGCGGCCGATCCAGTTCTTCTGCATCAGCCGCACTTTTTCCGGCCACTGGTCGAGCGTATCCAGTGCGTCCAGCAGATCCTGGCTGAAATCGGTGATCTTGAAGAACCATTGCGTCAGTTCGCGCTGTTCGACCAGCGCGCCGGAACGCCAGCCGCGGCCGTCGATTACCTGCTCGTTGGCGAGCACGGTATTGTCGACGGGGTCCCAGTTGACCTTCGACTGCTTGCGGTAGACCAGTCCCTTCTCCAGGAAATCCAGGAAGAGGTGCTGCTGGTGCTGGTAATATTCGACGTCGCAGGTGGCGAACTCGCGGCTCCAGTCCAGCGAAAGCCCCATGGCCTTCAGCTGCGCCTTCATCGAGCCGATGTTCTGGTAGGTCCAGGAGGCGGGATGCACGCCGCGCTCCATGGCGGCGTTCTCCGCCGGCATGCCGAAGGCGTCCCAGCCCATCGGATGCAGCACGTTGTAGCCGCGGGCGCGCTTGTAGCGGGCGACGACATCGCCCATGGCGTAATTGCGGACATGGCCCATATGGATGCGCCCTGACGGATAGGGGAACATTTCCAGGACGTAATATTTTTCGCGCGGATCTGAATTGTCGGTCTCGAAGACCTTGTCTTCATTCCATTTCTGCTGCCAGCGGGGCTCGGCGTCGCGCGGATTATAACGTTCGGTGGCCATGGTATTCGAATTCCGGAAAATCAATGGGGAGGTTGGTCGAGACCTTCACCATGAAACCACGGTAGCGTCAAGTTTTGCGAGCCGCCGCAAGCGCCCGATCTTCATTCCGGCCGGGCGATTTCGCGGCGGCGGGTCTTGGCAAGCACAGAATGGCTGGCTAGTTCATTGCCATTACTCTCATGCGGAAATGTCGAGGCAGAATGATGGAACTTCAAGAGCGCTTGGATGACGTGCGGTCGCGGATTGCCGCCGGGGAACGCCAGGCGGGTCGTCCGGCCGGTTCCGTTCGGCTCGTCGCGGTGTCGAAGACCTTCGAGGCGGAGGCGATCCGTCCGGCCATCGACGCCGGCCAGCGTGTCTTCGGCGAGAACCGGGTGCAGGAAAGCCAGGGCAAGTGGCCGGGGCTGAAAGCCGAGCAGCCGGATATCGAATTGCATCTGATCGGACCGCTGCAATCGAACAAGGCGGCGGATGCGGTGGCGCTTTTCGACGTCATCGAGACCGTGGACCGGGAAAAAATCGCCCGCGCGCTTGCCGAGGAGATGAAGCGGCAAGGCAGGACGACGCGGCTGTACATCCAGGTCAATACCGGGCTCGAGCCGCAGAAGGCCGGCATCGCTCCCGACGACACGCCGGCTTTCGTCGCGCTCTGCCGCGACGAGCTCGGTCTTTCCATCGAGGGTTTGATGTGCATTCCGCCGGCGGAAGAAAATCCCGGGCCGCACTTCGCGCTGTTGGCGAAGCTTGCGCTGAAATGCGGTGTCGAAAAACTGTCTATGGGCATGTCGGGCGATTACGAGACGGCGATCGCCTTCGGCGCCACCAGTGTGCGGGTCGGATCGGCGATTTTCGGGGCGCGCTGATACGCTGCTTTGGTCGGGCTTCCTGTTCTCCTCTCCTCCGCCTAGGTTAAGATCGAGGTTTGCATATCCTGGGGAGGAGCAGATGCAGTACGGCTATCATCAGGTCTATGCGGCCTGGGAGCGCGATCCCGAGGCCTTCTGGCGCGACGCAGCCGCCGATATCGACTGGTTCAAACCGCCGGAGCGGATTTTTTCGCCGGATGCCGGCGTCTACGGTCGGTGGTTCGAGGGGGCGGAAACCAATAGTTGTCACAATTGTCTGGACCGGCATGTCATCGCCGGGCGCGGCGGCGAGACGGCGATCCTCTTCGACAGCGCAATGACCGGCGAGAAGCGCCGTTTCACCTATGGCGAGGTGCTCGACGAGGTGAAGGCCATCGCCGCGACGCTTGTTGATCTCGGCATCGGCAGAGGCGATCGCGTCATCCTCTATATGCCGATGGTGCCACAGGCGGTGTTCTCGATGCTTGCCTGCGCCCGCATCGGTGCGGTTCACTCCGTCGTCTTCGGTGGCTTTGCCGCCAGCGAACTGGCTGCCCGCATCGACGATTGTGCCGCGAAGCTGGTGATCACCGCCAGCTGCGGGCTCGAACCCGGCCGCATCGTCGCCTACAAGCCTCTGGTCGACCAGGCGATCGAGATGGCGCGTTCGAAGCCGGAACGCTGTCTGGTGCTGCAGCGGCCGGAGCTCCGGGCCGATCTCGTCAGCGGCCGCGATCAGGATTTCGACGCCGCGGTGGCGCAGCATCGCGGCGCCGAGATCGCCTGCGTCTCGGTCGAGGCGACCGATCCGCTCTACATTCTCTACACCTCCGGCACCACGGGCCAGCCGAAGGGCGTCGTGCGCGACAATGGCGGCCATATGGTCGCGCTCAACTGGTCGATGCGGAATATTTACGGCTTGAAGCCGGGTGAGGTGTTCTGGACGGCATCGGATATCGGCTGGGTCGTCGGCCATTCCTATATCGTTTATGCCCCGCTGATCGCAGGTGTGACCACCCTGATCTTCGAGGGAAAACCGGTCGGCACTCCGGATGCCGGCGCGTTCTGGCGGATCGTTTCGGAATATCGGGTGCGGGTACTCTTCACGGCGCCGACGGCATTCCGCGCCATTCGCCGCGAGGATGGCGACGGTGAACTGCTTCGCAAATATCCGATGCCGGATTTCCGAGCGCTGTTTCTCGCCGGCGAAAGGGCGGATCCGGAGACGTTGAAATGGGCGGAGCGCATGCTCGCCATACCCGTCATCGATCACTGGTGGCAGACGGAGACCGGCTGGCCGATCGCCGCCAATCCGCTCGGCCTCGGCGCCCTTCCTGTCAAGCACGGTTCGCCGGCGCTGCCGATGCCCGGTTACGACATCACGGTGCTTGACGATGCCGGCCATCCGATCGAGGCAGGAACGCTCGGCAATATCGTCGTGAAGCTGCCGCTGCCGCCGGGCTGTCTGCCGACGCTGTGGAACGCGGACGATCGTTTCCGCTCTGCTTATCTCGACGAGTTTCCCGGTTATTACAAAACGGCCGACGCCGGCTATGTCGACGAGGACGGCTACCTCTTCATCATGTCGCGCACCGACGACATCATCAATTGCGCCGGTCATCGGCTCTCGACCGGAGCGATGGAGGAGGTCTGCGCGCGCCATCCCGATGTTGCCGAATGCGCGGTCATCGGTGTGAACGATATGCTGAAAGGACAGGCGCCCTGCGGTTTCCTGGTGCTGAAACGACATGTTTCCCGTGAAACGGCGGTGATCGAATCAGAGGTCGTGGCGATGATTCGCGAATCGATCGGCCCTGTCGCCGCCTTCAAAACGGCCATCACCGTTAACCGATTGCCGAAAACACGCTCGGGTAAAATCCTGCGCGGCACGATGCAGAAAATCGCCGACGGCATACCCTGGAAAATGCCTGCAACCATTGATGATCCGGCGATTTTGGAAGAGATCGCCGAGGCGCTGCGCAAGCGCGGTTTCGGCTCTCTGCCGATGTGAAATTAAACTTTCGATAAGCCTAATTGAGAAATTGTTAACTATGTTGCGCAAGGGTTTGTTAACGGCAATGGCTTGCATGGCAGGCTTTGCATGACGCGGTCGCCGTTACCGGCCTGCTGCTTAATTCCTTAAATCGGAATCGATTTAAGGGCAAAATTAGGCGGCAGTTGAAGTGCTACGGCGTCCTTTGCGCGTCTGAAAGAGGCGCGGGGCTGTAGTCCGGAATGCCCTTTCTCGAAGATTGTGGAACGGATCATGACAAGCATCCTTACCAACAACGCTGCCATGGCAGCGCTGCAGACTTTGCGCGGCGTAAATGACGGTCTCAAGGATACCCAGGGTCGGGTTTCCTCGGGTTATCGTGTCGAAAAGGCGGCCGACAATGCGGCCTACTGGTCGATCGCGACGACCATGCGTTCTGACAACCAGGCGCTTTCGGCCGTCTCCGATGCCCTCGGCCTCGGCGCCGCCAAGGTCGACACGGCCTATTCGGCCATGGACAGCGCGATTGATGTGGTCAGCGACATCAAAGCCAAGATCGTCGCCGCCACGGAAAAGGGCGTCGACAAGACGAAGATTCAGCAGGAACTCGATCAGCTGCAGGAGCAGCTGCTCAGCATCGCCCAATCGGCGTCCTTCTCCGGTGAAAACTGGGTCGCCGGCGCTTCCGGTACGAAGAGCGTCGTCTCGTCCTTCGTGCGCGATGGCAGCAATGCCGTCTCGGTCAAGATGACGGACTACGTGCTCGATTCCGGCACGCTTGGAAACGTGCTCTTCGGCATGACGAGCACCGGTGCGATCGAGACGACCAGCGGCATCATCGGCACGGCCTTCAACGGAACCTATGGCGGAACCGTCATCGTCATGGCGTCGATTTATGATCTCGACATTACCGGTTTTACCCAGGGCCAGCTCGATGGCGCCTTGACGGGTGTCGAACTGGTTCTCGGCGCCATGACCGCCGCCGGCTCGGCGCTCGGTTCGATCTCGACGCGGATCCAGCTGCAGGAAAATTTCGTCAGCGGTCTTCACGACTCGATCGACTCCGGCGTCGGCCGCCTCGTCGATGCCGATATGGAAGAGGAATCGAGCAAGCTCTCGGCGTTGCAGACACAGCAGCAGCTCGCCGTCCAGTCGCTGTCGATCGCCAACAGCTCGGCGCAGAACATTCTCACCCTGTTCCGCAGCTAATCCAAACAAGACAACCCCAATAAAAAACCCCGCCGGTCCGGCGGGGTTTTCTATGAGACGGTGGATATCTCAGTACTGGTCGTCGTCGTCCTCGTCCTTCGGTGCGGAGCGCAGCGAGCTCAGCTTGCGGAAGACGGCATCGGCGTCGATTTCCTTTTCTTCCTCGCGCTCGTAGCTCGGGGTCAGGCGCTCGGTTTCCTGAGCCGATTGCAGCGTCGCGCCAAGCTCGGCGGCGGTCGGCAGCGGACGGCCCTTGGAAGCCTTTTCCACTTCCATGTCGAGATCGATCTGGCTGCAGAGGCCGAGCGTCACCGGATCCATCGGCGCCAGGTTGGCCGAGTTCCAGTGGGTGCGCTCGCGGATCTGCTCGATGGTCGATTTCGTCGTGCCGACGAGGCGGGAAATCTGTGCGTCCTTCAGCTCCGGATGGTTGCGAACGAGCCAGAGAATGGCGTTCGGGCGGTCCTGACGCTTGGAAACCGGCGTATAACGCGGGCCGCGGCGCTTGGATTCCGGTACGCGAACCTTCGGTTCGGAAAGCTTCAGCTTGTGGTTCGGATTGGCTTCGGCGCGGGCGATCTCATCGCGGGAAAGCTGTCCCGTCGAGATCGGGTCGAGGCCCTTGATGCCCTGCGCGGCTTCGCCGTCGGCGATCGCCTTGACTTCGAGCGGATGCAGTTTGCAGAACTGCGCGATCTGATCGAAAGACAGTGCCGTGTTATCGACGAGCCAGATGGCTGTCGCCTTCGGCATGAGCAGTGTTTGAGCCATGGATATAGTCCTTCTATCGTCCGCGCCGGTCGCGGTCCGTGGATTGTCACCACAATGTCCGGGAAATATGCCGCTATATAACCGCACTGTCGCAGAATTGCAATTCTTCCGAAATGAAATGACCTTTGTCTAATTGCCGCCACGATGCGAACTGCTATGAATTGCCCTGATTTGAAATCTGGGCCCGTTTTGCCGGTGGCCTGTTGCATGTCCCATGAGGAGGAGTTCCATGTCGGAGAAGATCTATCCGGTCACGAAGCCGGTAAAGGCGCGCGCCCTGATCGATAAGGATAAGTACCTGAAATGGTACGAGGAGAGCATTGAAAACCCGGACAAGTTCTGGGGCAAACACGGCAAGCGGATCGACTGGTTCAAGCCCTATACAAAGGTCAAGAACACCTCCTTTAACGGCAAGGTGTCGATCAAATGGTTCGAGGACGGTCAGACCAATGTCTCCTACAATTGCATCGACCGTCATCTGAAGACCAATGGCGACCAGGTGGCGATCATCTGGGAAGGCGACAATCCCTATATCGACAAGAAGGTCACCTATAACGAGCTCTACGAGCACGTCTGCCGGATGGCGAACGTCTTGAAGAAACACGGCGTCAAGAAGGGCGATCGTGTCACGATCTACATGCCGATGATCCCGGAAGCGGCTTACGCGATGCTTGCCTGCGCCCGCATCGGCGCGGTGCATTCGATCGTCTTCGGCGGCTTCTCGCCGGAGGCCCTGGCGGGGCGCATCGTCGACTGTGAATCCACCTTCGTCATCACCTGCGACGAAGGCGTGCGCGGCGGCAAGCCGGTGCCGCTGAAGGACAACACCGATACTGCAATTCACATTGCAGCACGCCAGCACGTGATCGTGGAGAAGGTTCTGGTCGTGCGCCGCACCGGCGGCAAGACCGGCTGGGCGCCGGGCCGCGATCTCTGGCATCACCAGGAAATCGCCACGGTGAAGGCGGAATGCCCGCCGGTGAAGATGAAGGCGGAAGATCCGCTCTTCATTCTCTATACGTCAGGTTCAACAGGCAAGCCGAAGGGCGTTCTGCACACGACGGGCGGTTATCTCGTCTATGCGGCGATGACGCATGAATATGTCTTCGACTATCATCACGGCGATATCTATTGGTGCACCGCCGATGTCGGCTGGGTCACCGGCCATTCCTATATCGTCTATGGACCGCTCGCCAATTGCGCGACGACGCTGATGTTCGAGGGTGTGCCGAATTTCCCCGATCAGGGCCGTTTCTGGGAAGTGATCGACAAGCACAAGGTCAACATCTTCTATACGGCGCCGACGGCGATCCGCTCGCTGATGGGCGCCGGCGACGACTTCGTCACCCGCTCCTCACGCTCATCACTGCGCCTGCTCGGCACTGTGGGCGAACCGATCAATCCGGAAGCCTGGGAATGGTATTACAATGTCGTCGGCGACAAGCGCTGCCCTGTGATCGATACCTGGTGGCAGACGGAAACCGGCGGCCACATGATCACGCCGCTGCCCGGCGCCACCGATCTGAAACCCGGCTCGGCGACGACCCCGTTCTTCGGCATCAAACCGCAGCTGGTCGACAATGAGGGCAAGGTGCTGGAAGGTCCGGCCGATGGCAATCTCTGCATCACCGACAGCTGGCCCGGCCAGATGCGCACGGTTTACGGCGACCACGAACGTTTCATCCAGACCTATTTCTCCACCTACAAGGGGAAATATTTCACCGGCGACGGCTGCCGGCGCGATGCGGACGGCTATTACTGGATCACCGGGCGCGTCGACGACGTGCTCAACGTCTCCGGCCACCGGCTCGGAACGGCGGAGGTGGAATCCGCACTCGTCTCGCATAATCTGGTGTCGGAGGCCGCGGTCGTCGGTTATCCCCATGCGATCAAGGGCCAGGGCATCTATTGCTACGTGACGCTGATGGCCGGCCACGAGGGTTCGGACACGCTTCGCCAGGAACTGGTGAAACATGTGCGGGCAGAAATCGGCCCGATCGCCGCGCCCGACAAGATCCAGTTCGCGCCCGGCCTGCCGAAGACCCGCTCCGGCAAGATCATGCGCCGCATCCTGCGCAAGATCGCCGAAGACGATTTCGGTGCGCTTGGCGATACCTCGACGCTCGCCGATCCGGCCGTCGTCGACGATCTGGTCGCCAACCGGCAGAACAAGGCGACTGCTTAAACAACAAGGCCGCTCCCTCTTGTTGGAGCGGCCTCAGTTTGTTGACAAAGTCTCCTCCGTCATGCTCGGCCTTGCGCCGAGCATCTGACCACTGCAATTGTTTGACAGGAAATCATTTATTTTCAGATACTTAATTGGACGTTTGTAGATCCTCGGCACGAGGCCGAGGATGCCGTCGCGGGTTTTGCAGGGGTTTGTCAGCAGTCTGAAGCCGCTCCTTTGTTGGAGCGGTCTTATATTGGAGCGGTCTTATTTTTCCGCGCGGGAAATGCCGTTGCTTTTGAGCGGCGCTTTGCTCCCGCGCCGAATCAAAAATCGATCGCCCGGCCATTGATCTCGTAATCGCCGAAGCGGGCCGGCTCGGCGCCGCCGCGACCGCCGGTTTCCGGCGGCAGCTCCAGCGGCTTCTGGTTTTTTCGCCGCTCCTCGGCTTCGGCAAGGGCGCGCTTCGCAGCCGGAGACAGGACTTTGCGCGGCTGCGATGCCTCGGCCGTCGGCGTTTCGCTGTTGTCGTTATCGGCTTCCTGCATTGGCTTCTCCTGCCGGAAATATTGAAAATGGCTGGTGAATAACCAAATCATAATGCGCCGATGCTGCGATTGAAAGCTTGCGACCGTGAAATCGGAGATGGAGATTCACAATGAACCTCGTTCGCACTGCCATGTTGCTTGCCTTCATGACGGCGCTTTTCATGGTTGTCGGCTTTCTGATCGGCGGTCGGGCCGGCATGATGATCGCCTTCGTCATTGCCGCCGGGATGAATTTCTTCTCCTACTGGAATTCCGACCGCATGGTGCTTTCGGCCTATCGCGCCCAGGAGGTCGATGAGCGCAACGCGCCGGAATTCTTTGCGATCGTGCGCGATCTTGCTCGCAATGCCGGCCTGCCGATGCCGAAGGTTTATCTCTACGACAGCCCGCAGCCGAATGCCTTCGCCACCGGCCGCAACCCTGACAATGCAGCCGTCGCCGCTTCGACCGGCCTTCTCCAGGCATTGTCTCCGGAGGAGGTTGCCGGCGTGATGGCGCATGAGCTCGCCCATATTCAGAACCGCGACACGCTGACGATGACGATCACGGCAACGCTTGCCGGCGCGATCTCGATGCTCGGCAATTTCGCCTTCCTCTTCGGCGGCAATCGCGAAAACAACAACAATCCGCTCGGCTTCGTCGGCGTCCTCGTGGCGATGATCGTGGCGCCGCTTGCCGCCATGCTGGTGCAGATGGCGATCAGCCGCACGCGCGAATATTCGGCCGACCGCCGCGGTGCCGAAATCTGCGGCAATCCGCTCTGGCTGGCTTCGGCGCTCGGCAAGATTGCGCGGGGTGCTGCCCACATGCCGAACCAGGATGCCGAGCGCAACCCGGCGACGGCGCATATGTTCATCATCAACCCGCTCTCCGGCGAGCGCATGGACAATCTGTTTTCCACGCATCCGAACACGGAAAACCGCATCGCGGCGCTGCACGATATGGCGCAGGGCGGCATGAATATCTCGACGCCGCCGGTTCGGGCTGCTAATCCGTCGCGCAAATCGCGCTCTGTTCCGGATACGGGTCTTGGTCGCGGTGGTTCACAACCGCCAAAAGGTCCATGGTCTTGAATTCAGACGGCACGAAGAAACCATTCCGCAAGCATAAGCCCTCCGCCGAGCGTTCTGCGCCCGAAAAACCCGGCCTGCAGGCGCGGGCTGCGGCAGCCAAAATTCTTGCCGCCGTCGTCGATCGCAAACTGCCGCTCGACGGCGCTCTCGACCATGAACATGGCAATCCGGCCTATAAGGCACTCGGCGAAAACGATCGGGCGCTGGTCCGCGCCATTCTGAACACGACGCTGCGCCATCTGCCGCGTATCGATGCCGCGATTGCAGCGCTGCTGGAATCGCCGCTGCCGGAAGGGGCAAGGGCGCTGCATCATGTGCTCGCGATCGGGGCGGCGCAGATCCTCTATCTCGACGTGCCGGATCATTCGGCGGTCGATCTTGCCGTCGAGCAGGCCAATCTGGATCCGCGTAACCGGCGTTTCGCCAAGCTGGTCAATGCCATTCTTCGCCGGCTTGGCCGCGAGAAGCAGCAGGTGCTCGAAGAGATCGATAAGGTCGCGCCGATGCCGGCCTGGTTCATCGCCAGGCTGGAAAAGGCCTATGGCCGCGATGCGGCGCTGGCGATTTCGGAATCCCAGCTCGAGCCGGCGGCAATCGATCTGACCGTCAAGTCCGACCCCGAAGGCTGGGCAAAACGGCTGAACGGAACTGCCCTGCCCACGGGCGGCGTGCGGCTTGCCGCTTTCGATGGCGGCATCCCTTCGCTCGAAGGTTTCGACGAGGGCGCGTGGTGGGTGCAGGATGCGGCAGCAAGCATCCCGGCCAAGCTTTTCGGCGATCTCTCGGGCAAACGCACCGCCGATCTCTGTGCTGCCCCGGGCGGCAAGACGGCGCAGCTCATTCTTGCCGGCGGCACGGTCACCGCCCTCGACCAGTCGGAAAGCCGGCTGAGACGGCTGCGGTCGAATCTCGATCGGCTCGGTCTGAAAGCGGAGACGATCGCGGCCGATCTGACGACATTCGAGCCGGCAGAGCGTTTCGATGCGATCCTGCTCGATGCCCCCTGCTCTTCCACCGGCACGACGCGTCGGCACCCCGACGTGCTCTGGACCAAGGGACCCGAGGATATCGCCCGGCTGGCGGCGCTGCAGGAACGGCTGCTGCGTCACGCGCTGACATTGCTGAAGCCTGATGGAATGCTGGTTTTTTCGAATTGCTCGCTCGATCCCGCCGAAGGCGAAGAGGTCGTGGCCCGTGTTCTTGCGCAGACGCAAGGCGTCGAGCGCGTTCCGATCGGCGCCGGCGACTGGCCCGGCCTCGAAGCAGCGATCACGCCGCTCGGCGAATTCCGCACGCTTCCCACCATGTTGAAAATGCCCGACGGCATCGCCTCCGGCCTCGACGGCTTCTATGCCGCGGTGCTGCGGCGAGTGGCCTGATTGCAAATTTCAGCGCTCGCGGCGAATCTGCAAGTCCACGAGGCATTTCACATGTCTCGCGTCATGCACATCGTTCTTCTAAAATCGCCCCATGATCTCCGGTGAAGCGTTTTAATTTGCGTATATTCGAACCTTGTCACGAATTAATGCATTGCGGGCGATGAAATCGGCCGCTTTTCACCTATTCTTAACCACGAGGGTCAATAGACAATAGAATATGCAGTCCGGTCGGCGTTTTGCGAGCATGTATGTTCGGGAGGCTTGGCGGCGCGCCTTGCGCCGCGTCGCGTTGCTGCGCCTGAAGCTCTTCCGCCATTCGATCAACGTGCCCGAGCGTCTGATCGTCGCGCCGACCGATCTCCGCAGCATCGATTCGCATGTGGCCGACGAAATTCTCAACGGCCGGTTTCTGCTGGCCGGGCGCATGCTGGAAACGGGTGGAAAGTCACCCTTCACCTTCACCCTGCCCTCGCGCCCCTTCGCCACTCGCCTGCACAGCTTCGGCTGGCTGCGGCACATGCGGGCGAACAAGTCGGAGCGCAGTTCGGCCGCCGCCCGTGCGATCGTCGACAGCTGGCTTTCCATCCATGCCGGCCGCATGGAAGGCATTGCCTGGGAGATCGACATCACCGCCCAGCGTGTCATCGCCTGGCTGTCGCATTCGCCTGTCGTGCTGCAGAATGCCGACCGCAGCTTCTATCGCCGCTTCATGAAGTCGCTGGCGTTCCAGGTGAGGTTCCTGCATCGCATGGCGCCCTATACGCTTGGCGGCCTGGAGTTGTTTCGGCTGCGCATCGCGCTCGCCATGGCCTCCGTCGCCATGCCGACCCGCGCCTCCACCCTCAGGCGGGCGGCGCAGGCGCTCGACCGCGAATTCGATAGCCAGATTCTGCCGGATGGCGGCCATATCTCCCGCAATCCGCGTATCGGCCTGGAATTGCTGCTCGATCTGCTGCCGCTCAGGCAGACCTATGTCAATCTCGGTCACGACCTGCCGCAGAAACTGATCTCCGGCATCGACCGGATGTATCCGGCATTGCGATTCTTTCGCCATCAGGACGGAGATCTGGCGCTGTTCAACGGGGCGACCTCGACGCTGGCAAACGAGTTGATCTCGGTGCTGCGCTATGACGAGACCGCCGGCCAGCCGTTCAAGGCTTTGCCGCATTCGCGCTATCAGCGGCTTTCCGGAGGAAAAACGGTGATCATTGCCGATGCCGGCACGCCGCCTTCGGGAGGCGCGCTGCGGACCGTGCATGCCGGCAGCCTCTCCTTCGAAATGTCGTCCGGCCGCCACCGCTTCATCGTCAATTCCGGCTCGCCGAAATTTGCCGGGCACCGCTATGTCCAGATGGCCCGCACGACGGCGGCGCATTCGACCGTCATCCTGAACGACACCTCGTCCAGCCGTTTTTCGCCCTCGCCCTTCCTCAATCACGCGATCACCGAACCGGTCAAGACGGTCACCGTCGAACGTGCCGAAACGGAGGACGGACGCGACAGCATCAAACTCAGCCATGACGGTTATATCAGGGCGTTCGGGGTGCTGCACGAGCGTGAACTGACACTCAATGCCGCGGGCTCGATCGTGACCGGCCGCGACCGGCTCGTCGTCCGGGATGGCCGTCAGAGTGAGGAGCCGCTGAAGGCTGTCGCCCGTTTTCATATCCATCCCTCGATCGTCCTGCATCAGAGCGACGGCGAGTCCGTGCTGTTGACGGCGCCGGATGGCGAAAGCTGGCAGTTTTCCGCGCCCGGCAATGAAGTGCTGATCACCGAGGATATCTTCTTTGCCGACAGCTCCGGCATTTGCGGTTCGGACCAGATCGAGATCGACTTCGATCTTGCCGAGAAGACGGAAATCCGCTGGTTTTTGTCCCGCAAGGGATAGCACCTGTTTGCGCGGCGGCGAAGCTGTGCTAACGCGGCCTCACAATGCGAGCGTCCTGGGGCAGGATGATCTTAGGCCCAAGCCGGCCTGAAATCCGAATCCTGCTCTAACCCAATCGGATGTCTCCCGGAGCCCGAACGGAGAAGGTTTCATGGCCGTCATTTCCAAGAAGATCCCCGCCCCCGACAAGGTCGAAATCAAGACCGCGCTGCTTTCGGTCTTCGACAAGACCGGGATTGTCGAGCTTGCGCGCTCATTGTCGGACCGAGGCGTGCGGCTGCTGTCGACCGGCGGCACTTACAAGGCGATCGCCGCCGCCGGCCTTGCCGTCACCGATGTCTCCGAAATCACCGGCTTTCCCGAGATCATGGACGGGCGGGTCAAGACGCTGCATCCCACAGTGCATGGCGGCTTGCTGGCGATCCGCGACGATAGCGAGCATCAGGAGGCGATGAAGAAGCACGGCATCGAGGGCATCGACCTCGCCGTCATCAATCTCTACCCCTTCGAGGAGGTGCGGGCGGCCGGCGGCGATTATCCGACGACCGTCGAGAATATCGATATCGGCGGACCGGCGATGATCCGCGCATCCGCCAAGAACCATGCCTATGTGACGACGCTGACCGATCCGGCCGACTATGCTGAATTCCTGGAGCAGCTTTCCGCGGATGACGGCAAGACCGCCTATGCCTTCCGCCAGCGCATGGCCGCCAAGGCCTATGCCCGCACCGCCGCCTATGACGCTATGATTTCCAACTGGTTCGCCGAAGCGCTGTCGATCGACACGCCGCGCCACCGGGTTATCGGCGGCGCGCTGAAGGAGGAGATGCGCTACGGCGAAAATCCGCACCAGAAGGCCGCCTTCTACGTCACCGGCGAGAAGCGCCCGGGTGTGTCGACGGCTGCCCTTCTCCAGGGCAAGCAGCTCTCCTACAACAACATCAACGATACCGATGCCGCCTACGAGCTGGTCGCCGAATTCCTGCCCGAGAAGGCGCCGGCCTGCGCCATCATCAAACATGCCAATCCCTGCGGTGTTGCCACCGGATCAAGCCTGGTCGAGGCCTATCGCCGCGCGCTTGCCTGCGACAGCGTGTCCGCCTTCGGCGGCATTATCGCGCTTAACCGGACGCTTGATGCCGAAACGGCCGAGGAAATCGTCAAGCTCTTCACCGAGGTGATCATCGCGCCCGATGTCACCGACGAGGCGAAGGCAATCGTCGCCCGGAAGCCGAACCTGCGGCTGCTGTCTGCCGGCGGCCTGCCCGATCCGCGGGCTGCGGGCCTGACGGCGAAGACCGTTTCCGGCGGCCTGCTGGTCCAGAGCCGCGACAACGGCATGGTCGAGGATCTGGAACTCAAGGTCGTCACCAGGCGCGCGCCGACGGCGCAGGAGCTTGAGGATATGAAGTTCGCCTTCAAGGTCGGCAAACATGTGAAATCGAATGCCGTGGTCTATGCCAAGGACGGCCAGACGGCCGGCATCGGCGCCGGTCAAATGAGCCGGGTCGATTCCGCCCGTATCGCTGCGCTGAAGGCCGAAGAAGCGGCCAAGGCGCTCGGCCTTCCAGTGCCGATGACGCATGGCTCGGCAGTCGCCTCCGAAGCTTTCCTGCCTTTCGCCGATGGTCTTCTGTCGATGATCGCCGCAGGGGCGACGGCGGTTATCCAGCCGGGCGGCTCGATGCGCGACCAGGAAGTCATCGATGCCGCCAACGAACACGGCGTCGCCATGGTCTTCACCGGCATGCGCCATTTCCGTCACTGAATCGGGCCTGCCGCATGTTTCCGTGCCGTCCGGGCGTGCGTAGCGTTTCCTACGCGCGGTCGGCCGGATAGGGCGTACGGACCAACAGCGCCAAGCCACCGGCGAGGAACAGGATCAGCGTTGCCATTCCGAGCCGCGGTGATCCGCTCATATAGGTCACCAGCGAGAAGAGCAGCGTCGCCATGAAACTCGTGGCGCGCCCCGAAAGCGCGTAGATGCCGAAGTAGCGGCCAGCTTCCTCCGGGTTGACGCTGCGGGCGAGATAGGAGCGCGACGAGGCCTGCATCGGGCCGAAGGCGAAGCCGATCAGCAGACCGTAGAGGATATAGGCCTTCTCCGCCGCAGTGCCGAAGAGGCCGCCGGAATCGGCCGTCGGCAGCGGCATCAATCCGAAGAGCGTATAACCCGGTCCCGTCGAGATGATGCCGATGGTGGCGAGAAGCAGCATGGTGAGGCTGATGACGACGGTCACCTTGGAACCGACACCCCTGTCGATGCGGCCAGCGATCAGGCAGCCGAAGATGGCGACGACATTGAGGATGATGCCGTAAATGCCGATCTCGATCGTCGCCCAGCCGAACATGCCAGCCGCGAAGATGCCGCCGAGGATCAGCAGCCCGTTGACGCCATCCTGGTAGATCATCCGGGCGATGAGAAATCTCAGGATGCCGCGGCGTTCCCTGAGTTCGCCAAGCGTGTTTTTGAGTTCCCGCAGACCGGAGCGGACGGCCGTGCCGAAAGGCAGGCCCCTGCCGACATCCGGCGTGAATAAGAACATCGGCAGGATGAAAATCAGATACCAGACGGCTGAAATCGGCCCGGTAATGCGGGCATCCTGGCCGGTCTTCGGATCGAGGCCGAACAGCGGGTCGAGGCCTAGGATGGTCTTGCCGCTCTCAGGGCTCGCCGCCAAAAGCGTCACGACGGCGATGAGCACGATCATGCCGCCGAGGTAACCAAGCCCCCAGGCGGTGTTGGAGAGCTTGCCGACCTCGTGTTTGGCGACCAGGCGCGGCATCATCGAATCGTTGAAGACGATCGAGAACTCGGCCGAGATCGAGGCGAGGATCATGAAAATGACGGGATAGAGGACAGGCGAGCCGGGGGCTGCGAACCACAGGCCGAAGAGGCTTATGATTTTGATGATCGCGAAGAAGCCGATCCAGGGTTTGCGGGCGCCGGACTGATCGGCAATCGAGCCGAGCACGGGTGAAAGCAGGGCGATGATCACTGAGGAGATCGTCGCCATGTTGCTCCACGTCGTCTGCGCGGACACCGGGTCATTGGTCAGCCGGGAAACGAAATAAGGCCCGAAGATAAAGGTGGTGACCACGGTGAAGAAGGGCTGCGCTGCCCAATCGAAGAACATCCACCCCCAGATGCCCTTCTCCGTGGCTTTCGGCGGCTGCGTTCCTGTCCAGTCGATGCGATTCACCATCCGCTCCTTTTTGCAGCGGACTGTCTCACCTCACCCGGTCGCGCGCAAGATCGGTCAGGATACCTGCAGCAACGGTAATACGCGCAAGATTGGGATCGCCGCCGTCGCTGAGGCTCGAAAGCTCCTCGACGATGCGGTTGATCCGGATGCGATCCTGCGCATGCCAGGCCTGGACGGGAAGCTTCTCCTTGCCGTGATCGGAGAGCGCGGAGATGACGATATCGCGCCTCGCGCTGGCGATCTGGTCGATGCTGCGGGCCAACGCCAGATTCTCGTAATGATCGGAGGTAAGGATGCGTCCGCCTGCCGCCAGCAGCCGGGCGATGCGGAAGGTCTGCGACACCGCGAAGTAATTCTCTGCGGCGCGCACCAGCGGCTCACCGGTGCGTTCGGCAATCTGCATGATCTCGGGCACCAGTGCGAAGCTGTGGAGATTGGCGATCTCGGCGGCGAGTTTTTCGGGCACGCCGGCCTGCGCATATTCCGCCTGGCGTGCGGCAGCATCGCTGGCCGACTGTTCGGCGAAGGCAGGTTTCAGCTTCTTCAGGGCAGCCTGCAGCCGGCTAATCACTTCGGCCATGTCGGCCTTGGCCATGCCGGTCTTCAGGAGCAGGCGTGTCAGCACGATGAAGCTGTGGCTGATCTCCTCGTAGATGCGGTTCTGCAACTGACCGGACACCTTGCCGTCGAGCGCATCCGTCTCGGACCAGAGCCTGGTCAGGTCGAAACCGTCGCGGGCGACGATCGCTGCACGCACGACTTCCGGAGCCGAAGCCGCCGTTGCGTCCATCATGGCGACGGTGAAGCTCGGCCCGCCGCGGTTGATCGCCTCGTTGGCAAGCACCGTCGCGATGATTTCGCGCTTCAGCCGGTGGCCTGATATATCGCCGGCATTCGACTTCTGCATCTTCACCGGGAAGTAATTGGAAAGCGTCGCGGTGAAATAGGGATCGTCAGGCAGGTCGCTGGCAGCAAGCGCATCGAAGAGCACGATCTTGGCATAGGACACCAGCACGCCGATTTCCGGCCGGGTCAGCGGCTTGCCGGCGGCGTATCTCTCGGCCAGCGTCGCTTCGTCCGGCAATGTCTCGACCTTGCGGTTCAACTGCTTGGCGCCTTCGAGAACGGTCATGAAACGCGCAAGTTCCAGGCCGTTCGCCGTGCCCTTGCGCTCCGTCAGCGAGATCGCCAGTGACTGCAGATAGTTGTTGCGCAGCACGAGTACCGCCACCTCGTCGGTCATCGACGACAGAAGCTGGTCGCGTTTCGCGCGCGTCAGGCGCCCGTCATGCATGGCGGCGGCCAGCGCGATCTTGATGTTGACCTCGACGTCCGAGGTGTTGACGCCGGCCGAGTTGTCGATGGCGTCGGAGTTGCAGCGTCCGCCCTTGAGGCCGTAGGCGATGCGGCCCTTCTGGGTGACGCCGAGGTTTGCACCCTCGCCGATCACCTTGGCGCGGACCTCCGTCGCGGTGATGCGGATCGGGTCGTTGGCGCGGTCGCCGACTTCGGTGTCGGTTTCGGAAGGAGCCTTCACATAGGTGCCGATGCCGCCGAACCAGAGCAGGTCGACCGGGCTTTTCAGGATCGCGGTCATGATCTCGAAGGGGGTCGCCACCGCCTTGTCGATGCCGATCGCGGCAACCGCCTCCGGCGTCAGCGTTACCGACTTGGCGGCGCGGGAAATGATCATCGCGCCTTTCGAGAGAACGCTTTTGTCGAAATCCTGCCAGCTCGAGCGCGGCAGGTTGAAAAGCCGCTGGCGCTCGGCCAGCGTCTTTTCCATGTCTGGATCGGGATCGATGACGATGTCGCGGTGATCGAAGGCGGCGATCAGCCTGATCTTGGGAGAGAGCAGCATGCCGTTGCCGAAGACGTCGCCCGACATATCGCCGACGCCGGCGACGGTGAAGGGGGTCGTCTGGATGTCGATGTCCATTTCGCGGAAATGGCGTTTGACGGTTTCCCAGGCGCCGCGGGCGGTAATGCCCATCTTCTTATGGTCATAACCGGCCGAGCCGCCGGAGGCGAAGGCGTCGTCCAGCCAGAAGCCGGCTTCCTGCGCCAGCGCATTGGCGGTGTCGGAGAAGGTTGCCGTGCCCTTGTCGGCGGCGACGACGAAATAGGGATCGTCGCCATCGAGCCTCACCGTATCCTTCGGCGGCACGATCTCGGCACCCGAGATGTTGTCGGTGATCGACAGCAGCGTGCGGATATAGGTCTTGTAAGCCTCGCGGCCGGCATTGAAAATCTCATCGCGGTTGCCGCCAACGGGGAGTTTCTTCGGATAGAAGCCACCCTTGGCGCCGACCGGCACGATGACCGCGTTCTTCACCTGCTGCGCCTTGACGAGGCCGAGCACTTCGGTGCGGTAATCTTCGGCGCGATCAGACCAGCGCAGACCGCCGCGCGCCACCTTGCCGAAGCGCAGGTGCACGCCTTCGACCTCGACGCCGTAGACGAACATTTCGCGGAAGGGTTTCGGTTCCGGCAACCCGTCGACGAGGTGCGGATCGAGCTTGAAGGCCAGCATCGGCTTCGGCGACCCGTCCGGGTTCTTCTGGAAATAATTGGTACGCAGCGTCGCATCGACGATATTGACGTAGCGGCGCAGAATGCGGTCGTCGTCCAGGCTCGGCACGTTGGCGAGTTCGGCCTCGATCGCCTGATGCAGCTCGGCAAGCTTCTTGACGCGGGCCTTTTCCGAAAGCCTGGTGTCGAGCGTATCGTGGAACAGCCGGAAGATCGCGGCGGCAATCCTGGGATATTTGTCGAGCGTCGTTGCGATATAATCCTGCGAATAGGCGATGCCGGCCTGGCGGAGATAACGCGCATAGGCGCGCAGCACGTTGGCCTCGCGTGCCGAAAGCCCGGCCGACAGGATCAGCCGGTTGAAGCTGTCATTGTCGATCGTGCCGGCGAAGGCGGCGACGAAAGCCTCCTCGAGAGCGGCGCCATAACGCTGCAGATCGATTTCGCCGCCGGTGCGGGTCTCGAGCTCCATATCGTGCAGCACCACGAGCTTCGTTTCTCCAGCGGCAGCCGGCACGCCGATGTCGAAGGTGCGTTCGCTGACGACATTGAAGCCGAGATTTTCCAGAAGCGGCACGCGGCGCGACAGCGCCAGCTGGCCGCCGGCGTGGAAGATCTTCAGCGAGAGGGTCCGGCCCTCATCTTCCTGGCGATGGTAGAACTGGATACGAAGCGGCTCGCCGGCGGCGCAGGCACCGATATCGGCGAGGTCGGCCACCGTTTCCTCCGGAGTGAAGGAATCCTGGAAGGCCTGGTCGACCGATATTTTCGGCGCCTTGGGTCCGGCCAGCGCCTCGAAACGATCGTCCCAGCGGGCGGTAATCTCGCGGATCACCTGCTCGAGCTTGGCCTGCGGAATGCGCGGGGTCTTGCCGCCGGAACGGCCGATGATGAAATGCACGCGTGCCACGCCGCCTTCCGGGAAAGCCGGGTAATAGGCGGAGACGCGGCCGTCATAGACCGTCTTCAGATAGGTGCCGATGCGTTCGCGGACGATCGAATCATATTCCTCGCGCGGCACGTAGACGATCACCGAGACGAAGCGGTCGAAATGGTCGATGCGCGGCAGGGCGCGCACGCGCGGCCGGTCGGCCAGATCGTTGATCTGTTCGGCAAAACTGGCAAGCAGTGTCGTGTCGATCTGGAAAAGATCGTCGCGCGGATAGGATTCCAGCGTGTTGTCGAGCATGCGGCCGGAATGGCTCATTGGGTCGAAGCCGAAATGCTCCTTCACTTTCTCGATCTTGGAACGCAGCAGCGGGATTTCGGCGGCGAGCGAGGTATAGGCCGTCGAGGTGAAAAGACCGACGATGCGCAGTTCGCCGGTGACGTTGCCCTTGGCGTCGAAACGCTTGACGCCGACATAATCCATATAGGCGCGACGATGGACGATCGATTTCACGTTCGCCTTGGTGACGATCAGGAAGTCGGGACCGTCGAGGAAGGCAAGAATCTCCGGTGTCGTTGTCACGGCGTCCTTGCCGGTGCGCAGCACGAGAACGTCAGGATTGGAGAGAATGCCGAGGCCGGCGCCCTTGTCACGTTCCACCTTGGCATCGGAACCCTTGCCGGAATAGACATATTCGCGCATGCCGAGGAAGGTGAAATTCTCGTCGCGCAGCCAGCTCAAAAAGGCGATCGCCTCGGCATGTTCGGCCTTCCTGCGGCCGGCGCCGTTGGCGGCAAGCTCGGCGATGACGCCATCGAGCTTGGAGAGCATCGGCTTCCAGTCGGAAACCGACAGGCGGACCTGTTCCAGCACCGTTTCGATGCGCTTGACGAGATCGGCGGCCTGGGCGGAATTGAGCGGGGCGATATGAAGCTGGATGTGGCTGACCCGCGCCGCCGGATCGCTCGGTTGGTCGGCGGAATAAAGCGTGGGTGCCTTGCCTTTTTCGATCACCAGGATGGGATGCACGGCCATGAACAGGTCGCGGTGCGTGCTCGTCACTTCTCCCATGACCGATTCATAGAGAAAGGGCATGTTCCGATCGGTGACCGAAAGCACCGAGACGGCGGTGCCGTCAGGCGTGACATCGGCAATGGTGTCGATGCTGACGCGCGGCGCCTTGCCGTTCCAGGCAGCGAGTTCCTTGGCGGAATGCACTGCGGAGAGCGCCAGCATATCAGCCGTATAGAGTTCGAGATCGTCATTGCTGGCCCGGCCGAAGAGGATTTCCGGATCGAGATGCGGCTCGTTTGTCGCCTTGGCGATCTTACGCGCATTTTCGATCTGCTTTTCCCGTTTCGGATTGTTTCTGGCAGCCATGGATCGCCTCCTGCAATGGACTGATTTTCTGCAAGCTAGCAGAAGATTCCTCGAAAAAATCTCTAAAATGGAGGCCTGAAGGACCATTTTGATGCTTTTTTGACGCCGAAAATGGGAAATTCTTGGAGATTTTTCCGCTTTCCTGGCCAAATCGGATGAAAGCGCCCCTTTTTCGGTTTTTCATTTCGCCCCACATTTCCATGCCCACGTGAAGAATGGTTGACAGCGCGACGTCAAAAAGATCATCAACGCGATCATCATTCGGATCCTGGTATCATGTCGGAAAATGCAGCGGGCGCAGTCATCGTCATCTCCAGCCATGTGGTGCGCGGTTCGGTCGGAAACCGGGCGGCAGTCTTTGCGCTGGAGACGCTCGGCCATCCGGTCTGGGCCCTGCCGACCATCGTGCTGCCCTGGCATCCCGGCCACGGCCGCTCGACCCGGCTGACCTTCGCGGAAGCCGATTTCGACGCGGCGATCGACGATCTGATCCGCGCGCCCTGGATCGGCGAAGTCAAGGCGGTGCTTTCGGGTTATTTCGGCAATGCCGCCCAGGCTCGCTCCGTTGCCCGGCTGATCGCCGCGCTCAGGCAGAACAATCCCGAGCTGCTTTATGTCTGCGATCCCGTCATGGGCGATCTCGGTGGCCTCTATGTGCCGGAAGCGACAGCCGAGGCCATTCGCGATCATCTTATCCCGCTTGCTTCGCTGGCGACGCCGAACCGCTACGAACTCGCATGGCTTTCGGGGGCGGCGCTTGACGATAACAGTGCGATCATGGAGGCGGCGCTGGCACTCGGGCCATCGCGCATGCTCGTCACTTCGGCCGTGCCGATGATGGCCGGCGGTACCGGCAATCTCTATCTTTCCGGCCGGCATGCGCTGCTTGCCGAGCACCGGGTCGTTGAAAATCCGCCGAACGGTCTCGGCGACCTGCTTGCCGCGGTCTTCCTGTCGCGCCTGCTTTCCGGCCTGGAGGATGAAAAGGCGCTGCAGCTTGCCACGGCCAGCGTTTTCGAGGTGCTGGCGCGCGCCGTCAAGCGCGGCAGCAATGAGTTGATGCTGGCAAGCGATGCGTCCAGCCTTTCGACGCCGATGGCCATGGTGCAGATGCGCCGGCTCGTGCATCCGGTACAGCGGCGGAAAAAATAACGCATCGGCCGATGCACGCATTTTGCAGTGCAGCAGTTGATCTTATTCTCCGCGCGCGCTAATCCAGAAAGCATGCAGCGTTTTCCTACACCACTTCTGGACGGTTATCGCAACTTCATGAACGGGCGTTATGCCGACGCCCGCGACAGGTATCGGTTGCTTGCCGAAAACGGTCAGAGTCCGAGCACTTTGGTTATCGCCTGTTCGGACTCGCGTGCGGCACCCGAGCTGATCTTCGATGCCGGCCCGGGCGAGCTCTTCGTCATCCGCAACGTCGCCAACATGGTGCCGCCCTACGAGCCGGACGGCCATTTCCATTCGACCTCGGCGGCGCTCGAATTTGCGGTGCAGGCCCTGAAGGTCTCCGATATCGTCGTCATGGGTCATGGCCGTTGCGGCGGTATCCGCGCAGCACTCGATCCGAATGCCGAGCCGCTGTCGCCAGGCGATTTCATCGGCCGCTGGATGTCGCTGGTCAAGCCCGCCGCTGAGCAGATCCAGAGCAACGACGTGATGACGGCCGCCGAGCGGCAAACGGCGCTGGAGCGTGTGTCGATCCGCAATTCGATCAACAATCTCAGAAGCTTTCCCGACATCAAGGCGCTCGAGGAAGCGGGAAAAATGCATCTCCACGGCGCATGGTTCGATATTTCCACAGGCGAACTCTGGGTGATGGATGCTGAGACACGTGACTTCATTCGTCCCGAAATCTAAGGACGAACCGCTTTATCAGTTTTTTAAGAATTGTTGTTAAGCTGCCCGTGAATTGGTCGCGCACGACCGACGTTTTGATCACCGTGGCGATTGGCGATGAAGTTCGAGACCATCAAAAGGGTTATCCTGGCCGCGATCATGCTGCCTTTCGTCTTCATGCTCATTGAAGGCCTCATCGTCATACGGGCTTCGGTCCTGCAATACCGGCATCTCGAGAAAGACCGGCAGTTCGCCGACGTGCTTGCCCGCGGCGGGTCGATCGCCGCGACGGAGATCCTCAGTGAAATCGGCGCCACCCGCCACTATCTCGCGCGTCCCAACAGCAGCACGGCCATCGAGATGCAACGAAGCCGGGTGACGCTCGATCGCGAACGCCGGGCTTTCTATGCCAGCCTGCCCCCTCGCGACACGCTCGATGAAGGCCTCGTGGAAGAATTGTCGGTTCTCAGCCTAGCCTATAGCCGCATCGTTGCTGCGCGGAGCGCCGTCGACCAAGGCCGCTATTTCGGCAGCGATCCCGGTTCGATCTACTGGTATTCGGCTCTCAAGCAGCTTGCTGTCGTCGATGCGCTTTCACCGCTGATCAACGATCCGGTGTTGCTGGAGAAATCCAACCAGCTGATGGGCATCATGCTGACCTACTACGGTGAAAGGTTGATCACCGGCATCGGCACCCGCTACCTCGACCATGGCGTTTCCGCCCGGTTTCCGGTGGAACTGTTCGTGCAGGGCAAAGTCATGATCGGCGAGGGCATGGACCACATGGTCTTCCATTCTGCGGCGCCGATCGTGCGCGACATAGTCGCCTATCTCGGTCGCAGCGAGCAGGTGAAGGCGAATGCGATCACCGATGCCATCCTCGCCGGATCGCGGCCGACGCGCGCCGTGCGCGACGTCTGGGCCGCCGCGCAGAGCGAGCGCATGAGTTTCCTCCAGCAGAAAATGATCGAGGCCGCGCGAGATATTCACGAGACCGGTGAAAACTTTTCGACACGCTCGCATTTGCACCTGACGCGGATCCTGGCGCTGTGCGCCGGCCTGCTTATTCTCGCCACCCTGGTGATGGTGCTGGCGGCAAGGGGCCTGCGTCTGATCGACCGGCTGACGCGAGATCGGGAGGCGCTGGTCGGCGAATTGCGCAACGCCGCCCAGACCGATCTTCTGACCGGCCTTTACAACCGGCGCGGCTTCGAGGTCGCCGCATCGGCGCTTCTGACGCAGGCCGAGCACGGGTCGCGCTGGATCTCCGTCGTGCTCTTCGACCTCGATCATTTCAAGAAGATCAACGATGTCAACGGCCATGATGCCGGCGATGCCGTGCTCCGGCAGGTCGCGGGCGTCGCGCGTGAGAATTTCCGGTCCTTCGATCTCCTGGTGCGCCATGGCGGCGAGGAATTTCTGGCGCTTTTGCCGGATTCGACGCCCGACGATGCGGCAAGCGTTGCCGAGCGCGTGCGAATAGCGATCGAGGCGGCGGAAATCCCCTTGCCGAGCGGCGAGGTGCTCAAGGTGACGGCGAGTTTCGGATGTGCCGGCCGGGCCAATGAAGCCGCCAACCGGAACTTCGAGGATCTGGTCAAACGCGCCGATCTGGCGCTCTACGCTGCCAAGGCCTCCGGCCGCAACTGCGTCGTTTCGGGGGCGACCGTGCCGGCGCAGGAGGAGCGACGCAAGTCGGCATCCGGCAGCGGTTTTGATTCCCGCATATGAAAAACGCCGCATGTCGCAGCGGCGTTTTCGGGTATCGCTGTCGATGAAGGCCTATTTGCCGTCGATCTGCTGGCCGATATAGGCGATCGCCTGCTGATAGACACTGGCAGCGTTCCAGCCCTGGATGGCGACGAAATTCGGTTCTCCCGGCTGATAACCGGCGCCGGCGCGCCAGCCATGGCCCTTGAGGAAATTCGCGGTCGAGGCGAGCGCATCGGCGCGGGAGCCGACCATGTCGACGCGGCCGTCGCCGTCGCCGTCGGCGCCGAAGCGAACCACGTTGCGCGGCAGGAACTGCGTCTGGCCGATTTCACCATGGGCGGCACCCTTGGCCTGCGGGCTCAGATAACCCTCGGAGACCAGCTGGAGGGCGGCATAGAGCTGGTCGGTGAAATATTCCGAACGACGGCAGTCATAGGCAAGGGTCGAAACAGCCGACAGCGTATGCTGATTGCCCATATAGCTGCCAAAACCGGTCTCCATGCCCCAGATGGCGATCAGCGGGCCGGCCGGAACGCCGAACCGGCGTTCGATCGAGGCAAAAAGCGCCTGGTTGGCGGCCTTCATCGAACGGCCCCGGGAAATGACGGCGGCACCACCGCGCTTCTGCATGAAGGCGTCGAAAGAGAGCTTGAAGCTCTTCTGGCCACGGTCGGCAGCGATCGTCGGCTTATTGTAGTTGACATTGGCGAAAGCGCGGCTCAGCACCGATTGGCTGACGCCATTGGCCGCTGCCGTCTGCTTGAAATCGGCAACCCAGGCGTCGAAGCCGGCGCTGGTATTGCCACATTGCGGTCCTTGCGCGAACGCCGGTACCGCATGGAGGACGCCCATTGCCGCAGCGGCCGCCAGAAACAACTTTGTCATGCGCATTGAGAAACCCCGCTCTCGATCTGCATAGTTTTTAGGCGGGCAAGAGAATGCCAGCCACTTGCGATTTTGTCACGATCACCTTTTAGCGAGCGCTTATACAGTTGTATTCACTCTGAAAAGCCCTGCTCACCGAGCAGGGCTTTAACAGCTTATGGTTTACAAATGGTATCAGGCGGCCTGCTTGCGCGGCTTGACCAGGCCGCGATTGACGAGCAGCTCGGCGATCTGGATGGCGTTCAGTGCCGCGCCCTTGCGCAGGTTATCGGAGACCACCCACATGTTGAGACCGTTCTCGACAGTCGCGTCCTCGCGGATGCGCGAGATATAGGTCGCGTCCTCGCCGGCGGATTCATAGGGCGTGATGTAGCCGCCATTCTCGCGCTTGTCGATGACGAGGCAGCCGGGAGCGTCGCGCAGGATATCGCGAGCCTGGTCGGCGGTGATCTCGTTTTCGAACTCGATGTTGACCGATTCCGAATGGCCGATGAAGACGGGCACACGCACCGCCGTGCAGGTCACCTTGATCTTCGGATCGAGCATCTTCTTCGTCTCGGCCAGCACCTTCCATTCTTCCTTGGTGTAGCCGTCTTCCATGAAGCTATCGATGTGCGGGATGACGTTGAAGGCGATACGCTTGGTGAACTTCTTGTTCTCGATCGGATCGGCGACAAAAACGGCGCGCGTCTGGTTGAAGAGTTCGTCCATGCCGTCCTTGCCGGCGCCGGAGACCGACTGATAGGTCGAAACGACGACACGCTTGATCTTGGCGAAGTCGTGCAGCGGCTTCAGCGCCACCACCAGCTGGGCGGTCGAGCAATTCGGATTGGCGATGATGTTGCGCTTGGTGAACTGGCTGATGGCATCCGGGTTCACTTCCGGTACGATCAGCGGCACGTCGGCGTCGTAACGCCAGGCCGAGGAATTGTCGATGACGACGCAGCCCTGCTGGCCGATCTTCGGCGAGAACTTCTTGGAAACCTCGCCGCCGGCCGACATCAGGCAAATATCGGTATCGGAGAAATCGTAATTCTCCAGATTGGAGACCTTCAGCGTCCGGTCACCAAAGGAAACCTCGGTGCCCTGCGAACGCGAGGAGGCGAGCGCCACGACCTCATCGGCGGGGAAGCCGCGTTCGGAGAGGATGTTGAGCATCTCCCGGCCGACATTTCCGGTGGCTCCTGCAATTGCTACTTTGAAACCCATTTCTCAAGCTCTCTTTCTCTTCTCTCCTCTTGTCCGGTGAGGGGGAAAGGCGCGACGGATCGCGTCTTCCTGTCCCCAGCCGAGCCGGGGAGAGAGCGGCAGGCCAGAGACGTCAGACGGTTTTCGTCGTCGTTTTGGCCTTGGTTTTGGCAGAAACCGGAACGGCAATGTCCACCCCGGCAACCTGTGCCCGGTCATTGCATGCAGCAATGGCGTGTTCGTCGCGAACCATGGATATTCCTTTTCCGCTGTTGCTCTTAGAAGGTTTTCCACAGGAGTCAAGGTTTTTGCGCTCGGAGCCGGAAGGCGAAAGCGGCGGCCGCCATGCTGCGACATTTTGTCATGCCGCTGTCATCCCAGGAAGGTATCCCGGCCCGGTTGTCAATGTCTGCAACGAAAACGGAGGTTTTCCATGCGTACGCTTCTCGCCGCCTTTGCGGCCACCACCATCCTTGCGGGCGCCGCTCAGGCGACGACGGTCTATCCGCTCGATCGCGCGACGATTCTTGCCGGTTCGCCGTTCGATTTCAAGGTTGAGCTCAACAAGCAGGTCAAGCCCGAAGACGTGAAGATCACCGTCAACGGCCAGGACTACAAGACCGTCCTCGGTGGCGAGGCGCAGTTCATCGAGCTCGAAAAAGGCAAGGATGACAAGGCTCTCGGCTCCGCTCTGCTGCTGCGCGGCCTGAAGATCTCCGCTCCGGGCGACTACAAGATCGAAGTCGCCGCCGGCGACGAAACGAAGTCCGTCACCTGGAACGTTTACGAAACCGCTGCGCAGCCGAAGGCCAAGAACATCATCTTCCTGCTTGGTGACGGTCTTTCCGTCGCCCATCGCACCGCCGCCCGCATCATGTCCAAGGGCATGATCGAGGGCAAGGCGAACGGCCGTCTGAACATGGACGACCTCGACCGCATGGCTTTCATCGGCACGTCGGCAACGAATGCCGTTGCCACGGACTCGGCCAACACCATGTCGGCCTACATGACGGGCCACAAGACGGCCGTCAACGCGATCGGCGTTTACGCGGACCGCACGCCGGCCTCGCTCGACGATCCGCGCGTCGAAACTTTCGCGGAAGCCGTTCGCCGCACGACCAAGAAGTCGATCGGCATCGTTGTGACGGCTGAAGTCGAGGACGCAACGCCGGCTGCGGTCGTTGCCCATACCCGCAACCGCGGCGACAAGGCCGAAGTCGTCGGCATGCTGCTTGACGTCAAGCCGGAAGTGCTGCTCGGCGGTGGCTCGGCCTATTTCCTCGGCAAGGAAGTCGCCGGTTCCAAGCGCAAGGACAATCAGGATTACATCAAGCTGTTCCAGGATGCCGGCTACAAGCTTGCGACCGACAAGAACGAGCTCGCCGCCAATGCATCGGCTGAAGGCAATCTCCTCGGCCTGTTTCACACCGGCAATATGGACGTGACGCTCGACCGCGAATTCCTGAAAAAGGGCACGGTTGACAAGTTCCCGAACCAGCCGGGTCTCGTCGACATGACCAAGGTTGCGCTCGACCGCCTCTCCAAGAATCCGGAAGGTTTCTTCCTGATGGTCGAAGGTTCCTCGATAGACAAGATGTCGCATCCGCTCGATTGGGATCGCGCCGTCGTCGAGACCATCGAATTCGACCAGGCGATCGGCGTCGCCCGCGAATTCCAGAAGGCCCATCCCGATACGCTGATCGTCGTCACCGGCGACCATACGCATGGCGTATCGATCATCGGCACCGTCGATGACGAGAAGCCGGGCACGGAAATGCGCGAAAAGGTCGGCACCTATGCCGAAGCCGGCTTCCCGAACTACAAGGACGAAAACGGCGACGGTTATCCCGATAAGATCGACGTCAGCCGCCGCCTGTTCCTGAGCGCCAACAACGGCCCCGATCACTACGAGACCTTCCGTCCGAAGCTCGATGGTCCGTTCGTTCCGGCCGTCCAGAACGAAAAGAAGGAATATGTCGCCAACGAGCAGTATAAGGATGTTCCCGGCGCCGTCTTCGTTCAGGGCAATCTTCCGAAGAGCAGCGAGAGCGGCGTCCATGCGGTCGACGATGTCGTCCTGCAGTCGGCCGGCCCGGGCGCTGAGGGCTTCCATGGCTACCTCGAGCAGAGCGATGTCTACCGCGTGCTCGCCGACGCCTTCGCTCTCGGCGCCAAGCAGACCAACTGATCGGAAGCCGATCCTGCAGGGCCGCTTGCCGGCCTTGCCTCTTTCATCGATCATGATCCCGGCTGTTCGGCGGCCGGGATCTACTTCTTGGAGGTCGCCATGGAAACAGTTTCTTCGTTGCATTTCAGCCGCCGCCGGCTGATCGGCGCCGCCATCGCGCTTCCCTTCTCGGCTTCCCTCGTTCGCGCCGCCGATCCATCGCTTTCCTTCGACGAACTCTACGGCAAGTTCGGCGTGCTCGGCCTCGAATTCTCCGACAAAGTGAAGCAGCTCGCCGGCCAGGACATCAGCATGAAGGGCTTCATGGCGCCACCGCTGAAGGCCGAAGCGCAGTTTTTCGTGCTCACAGAAGTGCCGATGTCGCTCTGCCCCTTCTGCTCCTCGGATGCGGATTGGCCGGATAATATCGTCGTCGTCTATCTCGGGGAAAAGCAGACCTTCGTGCAGCCGCGCCAGACGATCGAAGTGCGCGGCACGCTGGAATATGGTTCCTGGACGGATCCGGAAACCGGCTTCGTCAGCCTGCTGCGCATCCGCCAGGCCGAATATTCCGCCGTCTGAACCGATATGCTCGCGCTCGATATCGAAAACCTTGCCGTCACCTTCCCGGGCCTTTCCTCGCCGGCGCTGGCAATCACTAGCCTGTCGATCGAGGCCGGCAGCAGGGTCGCCATCACCGGCGCGTCCGGCTCCGGCAAGAGCACCTTCGTCAACATCATTGCCGGCTTGGAGCGGACACGCCAGGGCCGCATCCGCTGGAACGGCGATGATATCGCCAGTTTTTCCGAAAGCCGGCGCGACCGGTTCCGCGCCGCCAATATCGGCCTGGTCATGCAGGAGTTCCACCTCTTCCCGGGCCTATCGGCACTGGAAAACGTGCTTCTGCCGGCGCGGCTTTCCAGGGCCGCCACGGCTGACGTCATCGAGCGGGCGCATGCGCTTTTGAGCACCGTCGGTCTTTCCCGTCCCGGTCAGAAGATCGAAACCATGTCGCGCGGCGAGATGCAGCGCGTGGCGATCGGCCGGGCGCTGCTGCGCAAGCCCGGCGTCATCATCGCCGACGAACCGACGGCGAGCCTCGATGCCGAAAGCGGCGAGGCTGTCGGCGATCTTATCCTCGATCTTGCCATTGCCGAAGGCAGTACGCTGATCGTCGTTTCACACGATCAGCGCCTGGCAAGCCGGCTCGATCGGCGCATCACCTTTGGCTCGGGCCGGATCAGCGACGATTCCGTGGCAAGGGCGGGAGAAGCTGCATGATCCGCTTCATCCTTTCCGATCTTCGCCGCCTCTGGGCGGGGTCGCTGGTGGTGGTGCTGCTGGTGGCGCTTGCGACGGCGCTCGGTGTGTCCGTCGTGCTGCAGGAGCGGGCGCTTCGTCTCGGCAGCGCCCGCGCCGCCGACAAGTTCGATCTCGTTATCGGCGCCGGTGGCAGCGAGACGCAGCTCGTGCTCTCCTCCGTCTTCCTGCAGCCCTCGCCTTTACCGCTGATACCGGGCGAGGTGCTGGCCAGGCTTGCTGCCGATTCCCGCGTCGACTGGGCTGCGCCGATCGGCTTCGGCGACTCTTTCTCCGGCTATCCGATCGTCGGCACGACGGTAAGGTTGGCGGAGAAGCTGTCCGGCGGCTTTGCCGAGGGCAAGGTTTTCGCCCGCGAGGGAGAGGCGGTGATCGGCTCGGCCGTCAAGCTGCCGCTTGGCAGCGAGATCAAGCCGATGCACGGTCTGCCGGAAGAAGGCGGCGAGACCCATACCGAACTGGTCTATCATGTCGCCGGCCGCCTGCGGCCGACCGGGACGGCTTGGGACCGGGCCATTCTCGTGCCGATTCAGGCCGTCTGGCATATTCATGGTCTTGGGGAGGAGGAGCATGAGGAGGCTGGCCACGATCATGAACCGGCGGGCGCCGATCACGATGCGCATGAGCATCACGAGCATCACGGCGAAATCGACCCCGGTGCTGCGATCAACGAGACCTGGAGCGCGGACGTGCCCGGCCTTCCCGCCATCCTCGTCAAGCCGAAGACGATTGCCGATGCCTACAAGCTGCGGCAGGACTATCGCAGCGGCAATACCGTCGCCGTCTTCCCCGGCGAGGTGCTGACCAATCTCTACGCCACGCTCGGCGACGCCAAGCAGATCCTCGTCGCGGTCGCTTCCGGCGCGCAGGCTCTCGTCGCAGCCTCGCTGGTGTTGGTCACGGTCATCCATATCGGTCAGCGCCGCCGCCAGATCGGGGCATTGAGGGCCTTCGGCGCCCCACGACGTGCGATCTTCAGCATCGTCTGGTTGGAATTCTTCGCGCTCGTGTCAGTTGGGATCGCGCTCGGATTCGGGCTTGGATTTGCCGCGGCGCTGGGCTTGTCCGGCATGTTCTCGCAAACGAGCGGCATCGCCATGCCCGTCGGCTTTGCTCGCGAAGATGGCGGACTTGCAGGGGTGCTGCTCGCCTTTGCCGCACTGCTCGCCGCGCTGCCGGCGGTGCTCGCCTACCGGCAATCGCCGGCGCAGGCGCTGAGGGCGTGAATCGAGCCTGCAGACGACTTCGCTGCCCGCCAAAGCGGGCTGCCATTAGACTAAAGTCATAATCCCAAAGCCTCTCTCTTTGCGGGCCATGTTTTCTGGCACACTCTCGTCAGGCGTGTCGCGGCCGGGGATTTGCTTTGAGGAGAGAGTAGGTCGCGCGCGTTGCTCATCACTCTGTGGAGGACAGACAATGGCAAATGTCGCAAGCATCGACGGCGCGAAGGCCCGTCCGATGACGGGCGAAGAGAAGAAGGTCATCTTCGCCTCTTCGCTCGGCACCGTTTTCGAATGGTACGATTTCTATCTTTACGGTTCGCTCGCCACCTATATCGGCGCGACCTATTTCACCCAATATCCTGAGGCGACGCGCAACATCTTCACGCTGCTCGCCTTTGCCGCCGGCTTCCTGGTGCGCCCCTTCGGCGCCTTGGTGTTCGGCCGTCTCGGCGATCTCGTCGGCCGCAAATACACCTTCCTGATAACGATCCTGATCATGGGTTTCTCGACCTTCCTGGTCGGTATCCTGCCGGGTGCCGCCACCATCGGCATTGCAGCGCCGATCATCCTGATCGGTCTTCGCCTGCTCCAGGGCCTGGCGCTCGGCGGCGAATATGGCGGTGCGGCAACCTATGTCGCCGAACATGCGCCGAACGGGCGCCGCGGCTATTTCACCTCATGGATCCAGACGACGGCGACGCTCGGCCTGTTCCTGTCGTTGATCGTCATCATCGTGGTTCAGTCTCTTATGGGTCCGGTTCAATTCGCCGCGTGGGGCTGGCGCATTCCGTTCCTGGTCTCGGTCGTCCTGCTCGGTATTTCCGTCTGGATCCGTCTGAAGATGAACGAATCGCCTGCGTTCCAGCGCATGAAGGCGGAAGGCAAGGGCTCCAAGGCGCCGCTGACCGAAGCCTTCGGGCAATGGAAGAACGCCAAGATCGCGCTCATTGCGCTTCTCGGCGCCACCATGGGCCAGGCGGTCGTCTGGTACGGCGGCCAGTTCTATGCGCTGTTCTTCCTGCAGAACGTGCTGAAGGTGGATCTTTTCTCGGCCAATGTCATGGTCGCTATCGCGCTCTTCCTCGGCACGCCATTCTTCGTCATCTTCGGTGGTCTTTCCGACAAGATCGGCCGCAAGCCGATCATCATGGCGGGCCTTCTCATCGCGGCGGTGACTTATAATCCGCTGTTCAAGGCGATGACCTGGACGGCGAACCCGGCGCTCGCCGAAGCTCAGGCCTCGATCCGCGCGACGGTGACGGCGGATCCCTCGGATTGCAAATTCCAGTTCAACCCGACGGGCACGTCGAAATTTACCAGCTCCTGCGACGTGGCGACCGCCTTCCTGACCAAGAACTCGGTGCCTTACGACGTCGTGCCCGGCACCGCCGGACAGCCGGCAACGGTGAAGGTCGGAAACGAGACGATCCCGAGCTTCGACGTCGTCGCCGCCGGCGACAAGGCCAAGGGCATGACCGCCGCCTTCGAAAAGGGCGTCAACATCGCTCTCCATGATGCCGGCTATCCGCTGAAGCGCGGCGCCGCCAAGGTTCCGGATGCCAAACTCGATGCCTTCATCGCCGCCAACCCGGAACTGGCGCTCAATGCCGAAGCCGTGCGCGCCGGCGAGAAGGAAACCATGCCGGCCGCCAAGCTGGTCGAAGGCAAGCTGCTGACGGCGGATGAGGCCAATGGCGTCACCGATATGGCGGTTTACAACATCGCCAATGGTGGCAGCTTCGCCATGGTGGCCGATCCCGCTCGCGTCAACTGGGTCGGCACGATCGCGATCCTGTTCGTCCTCGTCCTCTATGTGACGATGGTCTATGGCCCGATCGCCGCACTTCTGGTCGAGCTCTTCCCGACCCGGATCCGCTATACCGGCATGTCGCTGCCCTATCACATCGGCAACGGCTGGTTCGGCGGCCTGCTGCCGGCAACTGCCTTCGCGATGAGCGCCGCCGCCGGCGATATCTATTACGGTCTCTGGTATCCGATCGTCTTTGCAGCGATCACGCTGGTGATCGGCCTGATCTTCCTGCCGGAAACGAAGAACAGGGATATCCACGTCATGGATTGAGCGGTGGTTAAGCCGCGTTCCGCTTGAAAAAAGGCCCGGCGCTCAATAGAGCGCCGGGCGTCCTTTCGGACGCGCAAAGGACGCTCTACATTTTTGAATCTACGCACGATGCGCTAGGCGCCGGGTTTTTTCGTGTCGGAGAAGAAACGCTTGGCGATCGGCCAGCCATCCGGTGCCGGTGTGAAGAGCAGGCCGCAGCGAGCAAAAATGATCGCCGTCAGCAGCGAGAACCAGCCGCCCAAGGCAAGACCGGCGATGACGTCGCTCGGATAATGGGCGCCGACCATGACACGGGTCATGCCGAGCCAGATGGCACAGACGACGAAGACGACCCGGTAGCGCGGAAACAGCAGAGCAAAGGCGGCGAAGAAGGCGCCGACCGTGGTGGAATGGCCGGACGGGAAACTTTCGAAAGCGGCATGGCCTGAAAAGGGCGTGAAGGAAAACATGCCGTAGTCGTGAAAATGATCGGGACGCGCCCTGCCGATTGCCCGCTTCAGCAGGTTGGCGAGAAGCCCGGAGAAGACCACCGTGGCAAAGAGATAGGCGCCGATCCAGCTGACATAGAGGGCCTGTGCCTTGGAGCGCGCCGTCTTCACGAGCTTGTAGCCCGCCCGGCCCTGAAAAAACAGCAGGATGCTGGTGTAGATCAGCCAGGCGGAATCGCCGAAACCGGTCATCATCTCGCCGAGGTGTTTCACCAGTGCAGGACGTTCGCTGGCGCCGATCGGCGCATCGAACAGCAGCATGGAGAGGATGACGGCATTGAGCGTGATGAAAAGACAGGCCTGCCAACGCAAAGGCGGCATGACAGCGCCGTTCCGGCGCCAGCGCTTGTCCAGGGAAGCCCAAAATGCCCGCATTCCGTCGTCCGTTCGAATTTGCCGGGTTGAAATTCGGCGCAAAAATACACGAGATTGTGGCCGAGAATAGTCCGTTTCGGATAATTCGACCGACCCCGTTCAGGCTTCTCGGCTTTCACGAAAAAGCCCTCCGCATGGTCATGCGAAGGGCTGAACTGTTTCACGTGAAATATATCAGGCGGAAAGCGCCTTGAACTCGGCGAGGATCGCATCGCCCATTTCGACGGTGCCGACCTGCTTGCAGCCATCGGCCATGATGTCGCCGGTACGGATGCCCTTGTCGAGCACGTTGGCGATCGCCTTTTCCAGGTCGTCGGCTTCCTTCACCAGGTGGAAGGAGTAACGCAGGCACATGGCGAAGGAGGCGATCATGGCGATCGGATTGGCGATGCCCTTGCCGGCAATGTCGGGGGCCGAGCCATGCACCGGCTCATAGAGCGCCTTGCGCTTGCCTGTCTTGCCGTCGGGCGCACCGAGCGAGGCCGAGGGCAGCATGCCGAGCGAACCGGTCAGCATGGCGGCGACGTCGGAGAGCATGTCGCCGAACAGGTTGTCGGTGACGATGACGTCGAACTGCTTGGGCTGGCGCACCAGCTGCATGCCGCCGGCGTCAGCCAGCATATGCTCGAGCTGGACGTCGGAATATTTGGCCTTGTGCGTCTCGGTGACCACCTGGTTCCAGAGCACGCCCGACTTCATGACGTTGCGCTTTTCCATGGAGCAGACGCGGTTCTGTCGGGTGCGGGCCATTTCGAAGGCGACGCCGGCGATACGCTCGATCTCGTAGGTATCGTAGACCTGCGTGTCGATGCCGCGCTTCTGGCCGTTGCCGAGATCGATGATCTCCTTCGGCTCGCCGAAATAAACGCCGCCGGTCAGCTCGCGGATGATCAGGATATCGAGGCCTTCGACCAGGTCCGGCTTCAGCGACGAGGCCGCGGCAAGGGCGGGATAGCAGATGGCGGGGCGCAGGTTGGCGAAAAGCTGCAGATCCTTGCGCAGGCGAAGCAGGCCGGCTTCCGGGCGTACGTCGTAGGGCACGCTATCCCATTTCGGGCCGCCGACGGCGCCGAAGAGAACGGCATCGGCAGCAAGCGCCTTCTGCATGTCGGCTTCCGAGATCGCCGCGCCATGCGCATCATAGGCGGAGCCGCCGACAAGGCCTTCGTCGGTGACGAAACCGGCATTCATCGCCTCGTTCATATAGGCGATGATCTTGCGGACCTCGCCCATGGCCTCGGGACCGATGCCGTCACCCGGCAGCAGGAAAAGATTGCGCGCTGTCATGAAACCCTCCTGGGAAAAACAAGTTGCGGTTTCTTAGACCCCGGAAATGGGCATTTCAAGCGAGAGAAGCAGTGAATCGGTACGCTTCATTCCCGGTCGCGATGGTTGCTCCCTTACCCGCAAACGGAATAGAACAACTGTTATAGCTTCATTTTCCGGATCTTTCTCATGTCCTCAGCGCCTCTCCATCTCGATACGCCTTTGTTTCGGACATCCCCTGGCTACAGTGCCAGCGGCAAGCCGCTCTGGCTGAAGCTCGATGCGCTGCAGCCTTCCGGCAGCTTCAAACTGCGCGGCGTCGGCAGGCTTTGCCAGCACGAAGTGGAACATGGCGCGCGCGAGATCTTCTGCGCTTCCGGCGGCAATGCCGGCATTGCGGCTGCTTATGCAGGCCGGGCGCTCGGTGTTCCGGTCACGATCGTCGTGCCGGAGACGACGGCGGCCGATGTCCGGCAGACGATCGCCGCAACGGGCGCGAATGTCCTGGTCCATGGATCGGTTTTCGATGAAGCCAATGCCCATGCGGTCGAACTCGCGAGGAGCCGCAAGGCGACCTATGTGCACCCCTTCGATCATCCGCTGCTGTGGGACGGCCATGCGACGCTGATCGATGAGGTGGTGGCGAAGGGTGCGGCATTCGATTGCGTCGTCACCAGCGTCGGCGGCGGCGGGCTGCTTGCCGGTATCGTCGAGGGGCTGAAACGGAACGGGCTTGCCGACGTGCCCGTCATTGCCGTCGAAACCGAAGGCGCGGCCTCGCTGAATGCCAGCCTCCGGGCGAACGAGCGCATCACGCTGCCCGCCATCACCTCGATTGCCACTTCGCTCGGCGCGCGGCAGGTGGCGCAGCATGTCTTCGACCTGCCGAAACAGCATCCGATCGAAAGCGTTGTCGTCAGCGACGCCGATGCGGTGGCTGCCTGCCTGAAATTTGCCGATGCGCATCGCATCCTGGTCGAGCCGGCCTGCGGGGCGGCCCTTGCCGTTGCCGATGTGCATGCCGGGCTGCTTCAGCGCTTTAACAATCCGCTGATCGAAGTCTGCGGCGGCATCGGCGTGTCGCTCGAAAAGCTGAGGCTTTGGAAAGAGAAGTTTCTCTGACCGAGATCAAAGAAAAAGCCAGGCGAAGCCCGGCTTGATCGATAAACAATGCGGGAGGCCTCAGGCCGCCCAAGGGTGCGAAGCGGCGTTCTTCTTTTCGAAGCTGTCGATCGCCTTGCCCTTTTCCAGCGTCAGGCCGATATCGTCGAGGCCGTTCAGCAGGCAGTGACGCTTGAACTCATCGAGATCGAACTTGATCGAGCCGCCATCGGGACCGGTGATTTCGAGGTTTTCGAGATCGACCGTCAGGATGGCGTTGGAGCCGCGCGAGGCGTCGTCCATCAGCTTGTCGAGGTCTTCCTGGCTGACCTTGATCGGCAGGATGCCGTTCTTGAAGCAGTTGTTGTAGAAAATATCGGCGAAGCTGGTGGAGATCACGCAGCGGATGCCGAAATCGAGCAGTGCCCACGGAGCATGCTCACGCGAGGAACCGCAGCCGAAATTGTCGCCGGCAACCAGGATCTTGGCATCGCGATAGGCCGGCTTGTTCAGCACGAAATCCGGATTTTCGGAGCCGTCTTCATTGTAGCGGGCTTCGGCGAAAAGGCCGGTACCGAGACCGGTGCGCTTGATGGTCTTCAGATAGTCCTTCGGAATGATCATGTCGGTGTCGATGTTGACGACCGGCAGGGGCGCCGCAACGCCCGTGAGCTTCACGAATTTATCCATGACCCATGCTCCATTTCAGCAAATGTACTTTCCTGAATGTGCATCTAGTCCAGTTTTTCGACGAAATGAAGGAGAATCTTTCTAAAGTGGCGGCCACGCGACGTTTGGCGCGGCCCGCCATTGTGCGTGTTTGGTTATTTGGTCGGTGCGTTCAGGCCCCAGAGCACGCCGAACGGGTCGCGAAGCTGGCCGTAACGGTCGCCCCAGAACATCAGTTCGACCGGCATGACGACTTCGGCGCCGGCAGCGACGGCGCGGTCCCACCAGAAATCGATATCGTCGATGACAAGCTGGATGGCGAAGCCTTCATGGCCTTTGAAGGGATGGCCGTATTCGGGATAGGCATCCGACAGCATGAGCGAGCTGCCGTTGATGTAGAGATGTACATGCATCGTCCGGCCGCTCTCGTCGACCGGCACGATATAAGCCTGTTCGGCGCCGAAGGCTTTCTTGTAGAATTCGGCGGCTTTGACCGCGCCGCCGACGGTCAGATAGGGCAGCAGGCCATTCTTGACCGGCGGCATCTTGGTCTGATTGCTCTCCGTCGCATTCATGCTCGTCCTCCATGGGTTTTGAACTGCCGGCGGAATGCCTGGCTGCCTCAAGGACGTAGCATGGGAGCATGAGCCGACAATGTCGGTTGGAATTTTCGCCGAAAAAGTGATCAGAGATCGATGATCGTGCCGCGGCCGTCATTCCAGATGCGCATTTCGCGCTGGCCATTGTTTGCCTTGGCGCGCACCGGAACAGGCTTCATCTTCATCGAAAGGGCGCGACCGACCATGAGCACGGTCAGGATGCCGCCGACGGCGAGCGTCACCGAAAAGGTGAGAAGCAGCATGGCCACGAAAACCGTGGCGCCGGCAAGCATGAGGAAGATGGAGCGAATGTTCTGCATGGGTTCGAGGCCTTTCTTCAGAAAGGAATGTGGTCCTTCCTTTTCCTCTCTGCAAGACAAGCATGGCTTTTTGTTGTTCTGCGGGTCGTTCAGGGGCTGGCTGCTTGCTTCGGCTTTGAAAGCTTGCCACTAATTCGGTCATGAGCCGAAACCCTGCGACCCGCTCCACCCGCCTGCGCCGTTCGGTGCTGAGCGTTCCCGCCATCAATCCGCGGGCGCTGGAAAAGACTCATGCGATCGATTGCGATGCGGTGATCTTCGATCTCGAGGATTCCGTGGCGCCGGAAATGAAAGGGCAAGCGCGGGAAAACCTGAGGCGCTTCTTTTCGGACCGGCCGCTCGAAAACAAGGAACGGATCATCCGCATCAACAGCCTGTCATCGAATTTCGGCCTGGCGGATATGGAACTGGTGACGGCGCTTGGTCCCGATGCCGTGCTGCTGCCGAAGGTCGACGAGCCGCAGGATGTCACTGATATCAGCGACTTTCTCTCCGAGGCGGATGCACCGGACGATCTGCGCATCTGGGCGATGATCGAGACGCCGCGCGGCATCCTGAATGCGGCAGCGATCGCTGAGGCCGGGCGCACGCCGGGCTCGCGGCTCGATTGCCTCGTCGTCGGGCTCAACGACCTGCGCAAGGAAACGGGTGTGGCGGTGCAGCCAGGGCGGGACTATCTCGTGCCGTGGCTGATGCAGGTCGTGCTCGCGGTCAGCGCTTACGGGCTCGATGCAATCGACAGCGTCTTCAACGATTTCAAGGACGAGCAGGGTTTCAATGCGGAATGCCGGCAGGGCCGGGCCATGGGTTTTGCCGGCAAGATGCTGATCCACCCGGCGCAGATCGAGCCCGCCAACCGGCATTTCGGGCCGAGCGTGGAGGAGATTGCGGAAGCGGAGGCGATCATCGCTGCTTTTGCCGATCCGGCTTCCTACGGGCTGAACGTCATCAATTCAGGCGGGCGGATGATCGAGCGGTTGCATCTTGTCCAGGCCGAAGCTCTGGTTCATAAAGCTCGCCTGATTTCTGCAAGAAAGCCCGCCTGATGAAACTCTACCGCTTCCTGACCGGTCCCGACGATGCTTCCTTCTGCCATAAGGTCACCGCCGCCCTCAACAAGGGCTGGTCGCTGGAGGGCTCGCCGACCTATGCCTTCAATGCCGCAACCGGTGCGATGCAGTGCGGCCAGGCCGTGGTCAAGACTGTCGAAGGCAAGGATTACGATCCGGAGATGAAGCTCTCCGAGCAATAGCGCTCTGCCGAACGCATGGGTTTCAGCGCTCGACGGCCTCCTCGGCGCTGGCCTCGATCCGTTCCATGTCATCGTCGCTCAGCCCGAAATGGTGGCCGATCTCGTGGATCAGGACATGGGTGATGATATCGCCGAGCGTCTCGTCGTTTTCTGCCCAGTAATCGAGAATGGGGCGGCGGTAGAGGCGGATGCGGTTGGGCATCTCGCCGGTTTCCACGGTGAAACGTTCGGAAATGCCCCTGCCCTCGAAAAGACCGAGCAGATCGAAAGGGGTTTCGAGCGCCATGTCCTCGAAAACGTCGTCATCGGGGAAGTCTTCGATCTCGATCGTGAGGTTGGTGGTCAGCTGGCGGAATTCATCCGGCAGATGGCTGTAGGCCTCCATGGCCAGCGACTCGAAGGTGCTGATCGTCGGCGCATGGCGGTCCCGCCAATCATCGCTCTGGTCTATGCGGGCCATGAATATTCCTTCCTTTGCGGGCCCATATAGAACCTTTATCGCCGATTTTCGAGTGCGGAATCAAAGGCAGGAATAAATTCATAAAAAATGGCCGTTGACTCTTCATTAGCTCTCTGGAATCTATAAGAACATAACAGGAACAAGACGGATTGGAGAACGCCATGGCGCAGCACGCCCTGGCGCGCGAGCGGCTTTTTGCGCTCCGCGAAACCATCGCCCGACTGGAGGGGAAGCCCGCGCCGGCGCTTGCGGCAGCAGAGCGGGAAGCCTTGGCGGAAGGAGGCAAGACGCCGCAGAGAGCCATTCTGCCGCCCCTGGCGTTTGGGGTGGAATGTCTTGACGAGGCGCTGGAAGGCGGTCTGCCGCTCGATGCAATCACCGAATTCCGCTCCGCTCTGTCTCGTGACGCAGGTGCGGCAAGCGGGCTGGCGATGGCCGTCGCCGCGCGGCTGCAGAAACAGGAAGCGGATGCCGGCAGGTTTCTGCCGTTGCTCTGGATCGGCGATGCTGTCGGCACACTGGAGGCAGGTCGTCCTTATGTTCCCGGGTTTCGGGATTTCGGACTGAGCCCGGAGCGGTTTCTCCATGCCGCACCACGCAAGCTGGACGAGGCGCTCTGGCTGGCGGAGGCGGCGGTCGAAAGCGCTGCTTTCTCCGCCGTCATCTTCGAAGTGCGCGGCAATCCCGCTCATTTCGGCCTGACCGAAAGCCGCAGGCTCAGTCTTCGGGCGCATGCTGCCCGCCGTCCGCTCTTTCTTGTCCGCCAGGCCGGTGCGGAGGAGGCAAGCAGTGCGGCTTTCCGCCTGCATGTCGAACCGGCTCCATCCGGTCTGCGGCCGTTGCCGGATGGATCGAAGCTTTCCGGCAGCATCGGCAATCCGATTTTCCGTCTCACGCTGGAGAAGAGCCGCAATCCGGCCCCGCTCTCCTTTCTTCTGGAGTGGAACCCCCATGAACGCCAATTTCTCCCGGTCGCAGAACCAAACCTCGTTCGTCCTCCAGGCGAACAGTCAGCGCATTCTGGCGCTCAGCTTCCCGCATCTGCCAACGGACCGCATCGCCCGCCGGCGATGGGGGCTCTCCTGGCGTTCGAAAGGGCGTCCTGAGACCCCGCCCATCGTCTGTTCCGGCAAGCTCAACAATGCCGTGCGGCTGACGGCCCTGGACGAGCTGGCCGAGGGGCTGGGGCTGAAGAAGGAGCAGGGCGTTGCCGAAGCGCGTGCGATGTACCCGACGCTCGAGGTGGCGGAAGAGGATCCGGCCGCGGACCGCCGGTTGCTGGAGGCAATTGCCGACTGGTGCGACCGTTATACGCCGCTGGTGGCGTTCGACGGTAAGGATGGTCTGTTTCTCGACATTAGCGGTTGCGCCCATCTCTTCGGCGGTGAAAAGGCGATCCTCAAAGATGTGTTGTCACGACTTTTTTATATGGGCTTCGATGCGCGGGGGGCGATCTCATCGTCGCCAGGCCTTTCCTGGGCCGTGTCGCGCTTCGGGCAAGGCGGCGTGATCGAAGACGAGGAGACGGAGCATGTGCTGGTGTCCCTGCCGGTTGCAGCCTTGCGGCTGGAAGGACAAACCGTCGATGCGCTGAAGAAGCTCGGTCTGAAATATGTCGGCGACGTCATCGGTGCGCCGCGAGCGCCACTGACCCGCCGGTTCGGCCCGGGACTGCTTCTGCGTCTCGACCAGGCGCTGGGACGTGAAGAGGAGCCGGTCTCGCCCCGGCGCCCGGTTGCCAGTCTCTCGGCCGAAAGCCGCCTGATCGAGCCCATCGGGACGGAAGAACAGATCCTTGCCGTCACCCGGCAGGTCGCCCTGTCGCTGCAGCCGTCGCTGGAGGCGCGAGGGGTGGGCGGGCGAATGTTCGAACTGGTTCTGTTTCGCGTCGACGGCAGGGTCTTTCGTATCAGCGTCGGCGCTTCGCAGCCGCTTCGCGAGCCAAAATTCATCGCCGGGCTTTTTTCCGAGCGATTGCAGGCGGTCTATGACGATCTCGATGCCGGCTATGGTTTCGAAATCCTGCGGCTGAATGTGTTGCGGCATGATCCCTTCAACGAAGCGCAGGCTGATTTCGAGGGTGACCGCCAGGGGGAGATTTCGCTTTCGGCCTTCGTCGATCGGGTCTCGGCCCGGCTGGGTGCGGATTGCCTGCAAAGCTTCCAGCTTCGCGAGAGCCATGTGCCGGAACGCGCCGTCATCACGGTGCCTGTGATGGATAGTTCTCCCGGGCGGAAGGCGGTTGGGGATATCCGACTTCCTTTCCGCGAAGAGCGTCCGCTACGGCTCTTTGCAGCGCCGGAGCCGGTCGAGATCATGCTTGCCGAGGTGCCCGATGGTCCGCCGCAGGTTTTCCGCTGGCGGCGCATGCAGCATCAGGTGGCAAGAAGCGAAGGCCCGGAACGGATTGCCATCGAATGGTGGATCGACGGGGATGACGCCGAGGCGCGTGACTATTTCCGCATCGAGGACGAGACCGGGCATCGCTTCTGGATCTATCGTCGCGGTTTTTATGGCGGGGAATTCGACCCTCGCTGGTTCATGCATGGGGTATTTGCATGAAGAGCGAACCCGCATTCTTCGAGATCGGCGCGAGAACGAATTTTTCGTTTCTCGAAGGCGCTTCCAGCCCGGAAGAGATGGTCGTGCAGGCCGCCCATCTCAGGCTCGGCGGTCTTGGGATTGCCGACCGGAATTCGGTTGCCGGGGTGGTCAGGGCGCATGCGCAGGCGCTGCAGCTCGAGGAGAGATACAGGAACAGGGATGCGATCA
Organism: Rhizobium sp. CIAT894; assembly: GCF_000172795.2. Taxonomy (NCBI): domain Bacteria; kingdom Pseudomonadati; phylum Pseudomonadota; class Alphaproteobacteria; order Hyphomicrobiales; family Rhizobiaceae; genus Rhizobium; species Rhizobium sp. CIAT894. The sequence goes on along the minus strand of NZ_CP020947.1, from coordinate 4,371,342 downwards.
TGGCCCAGGCGGAGAGGGAGGGGAAAAAGGAAAAGATTGTCGATCCCATCCGGATTCAGCCGGGCGCCCGTCTGGTTTTTTCCGATGATACGCCTGATATCCTCGCCTACCCCCGCAACCGGCGTGGCTGGGCAAATCTTTGCCGCCTCCTCAGCGCCGGCAATCTGAAGGAGGAAGCGGTCAAGGGAGACTGCATTCTCACGGAAGCGGAACTCATGGAATGGGGAGACGAGATGATGCTTGCCCTCGTTCCCGATCGCACCCTTGTCGAGAGCAAAGCCGGGCAGTCGGCACTGGAGAATTATCTGGAGCGGTTTCGCAGACGGTTCGGCAAGGCTTTTTATATGGCGCTGGCGCCAGCCTATGACGGCCGCGACAGGCAGGTCTTTGCGGTGCTTGCCATGCTTGCGGCACGAAACCGCCTGCCGCTGATTGCGACCAACCAGCCGCTTTACCATCATCCCGAGCGCCGGCCGCTTTCGGATGTCGTGATCGCGATCCGGGAGCATGTGGAGATAGCGCAAGCCGGATTCCTGCTGGCGCCGAATGCCGAACGCTATCTCAAGGATTCACGTGAAATGGCCCGGATCTTCCGGGACTATCCGGCTGCGATCGAAAATACCCGGGCTTTCTTCGGCAAGCTGAGCTTTTCGCTGACGGAGCTGGAGCATAATTATCCGCCTGAAAACGATCCCGGCGAAACGCCGCAGGAGACCTTGGAAAGGCTGACGAGAACAGGAGCTGCAAAACGCTATCCGCAGGGTATTCCGGACAAGGTGGCAAAGCAGATCGATTATGAGCTGAAACTCATTGGCGAGAAGAAGTATGCCTCCTACTTCCTGACGGTTCACAGGATCATCCGGCACGCCCGTTATGAGCTCAAGGTCTTGTGCCAGGGGCGCGGATCGGCAGCAAATTCGGTTATCTGCTATTGCCTCGAAATAACGGAGGTCGATCCGCAAAAGAGCACGCTGCTCTTCGACCGCTTCATTTCGATGGATCGCGACGAACCGCCTGACATCGATGTCGATTTCGAACATGACCGGCGTGAAGAGGTCATCCAGTACATTTATAAAACCTACACAAGAGAGCATGCCGGCCTGACGGCTGGTGTGACCACCTATCGCACCCGTTCGGCCGGTCGCGAAGTCGCCAAGGCCTTCGGGCTGTCGGAGGATGTCCAGTCGGCGATCAGCAGTCTCGTCTGGGGCTGGTCGGAGGACAATCTCTCGGAACGGGATGCCAAGGCGGCCGGCCTCGATATCAAGGATCCCGTGACACGCAACGTGCTGAAATATGCCTCCGAGCTTCTCGGTTTCCCACGCCACCTCACCCAGCATGTCGGCGGCTTCGTCATCACGCGGGACCGGCTCGATGAAGTGGTGCCGATCATGAAGACGGCAATGCCGGATCGCTACATGATCGAATGGGACAAGGACGATCTCGACAACGTCAAGATTCTCAAGGTGGATGTGCTGGCGCTCGGCATGCTGACCTGCCTGCGGAAGGGCTTTTCGCTGCTTGAACTGCATTACGAGGTGAAGAAGACGCTCGCAGACCTCGGCAACAGGGAGCATGGGGACGAAGGCAAACCGGTTTACGCGATGATGGGCCGGGCCGATACGCTTGGTGTCTTCCAGATCGAGAGCCGGGCGCAGATGAGCATGCTGCCGCGTCTCAAGCCGACGGTGTTCTACGACCTCGTCATCGAGGTGGCGATCGTCCGGCCGGGGCCGATCCAGGGCGATATGGTGCATCCCTACCTGAAGCGCCGGGAGCAGCGGGCGAGGAATATTCCGATCGAATATCCGAGCAAGGAGCTGGAAGCGGTTCTGGAAAGAACCCTCGGCGTGCCGCTGTTCCAGGAACAGGCGATGCAGATCGCCATCACAGCCGCCGGCTTCAAACCGGCGGAAGCCGACAAGCTTCGCAGAGCGATGGCGACATTCAAGAGAACCGGTACGATCGGCAATTTCGAGAAGCGGTTCATCGAGGGAATGGCCTCGAAGGGTTATACCGAGGAATTCGCGCGGCAGTGTTTCAACCAGATCAAAGGCTTCGGCGAATATGGTTTCCCGGAAAGCCATGCGGCCTCCTTTGCGCTGCTCGTCTATGCCTCCTCATGGCTCAAGGCCTATTATCCCGACGTCTTCTGCGCGGCGATGCTGAATTCCCAGCCGATGGGGTTTTATGCGCCGGCGCAGCTGGTGCGGGATGCGCGCGAACACGGGGTCAAGATCCTGCCGGTCGACATCAACGAATCCGACTGGGATTGCGATCTGGAAGCGGCCGCTTTCGATTCGGATGCCGTCGATTTCCGCCACCGTGAGATGCGCGAGATTATCAAGGCCCGGCATGCGGTGCGGCTCGGTTTTAGACAGATCAAAGGCGTCTCGGATAAAGAGATGGAGCTGCTCGTCAAAAATCGGGGCAAAGGGTACGGTTCCGTTCGGGATCTCTGGCTGCGGTCCGGCCTGCAGAAATCCGTCATCGAGCGACTGGCGGATGCGGATGCGTTCCAATCCCTTGGATTGTCACGGCGCGACGCGCTCTGGGCGGTGCGGGCGCTGGATGTGAAGAGCGCGGCCGAGGAGTTGCCACTTTTCGAGCAGGCCCGTCATGTCGATCTCCAGGCTGAGCCTGCAACCAAGCTGCCGGAAATGCTGCCGGGAGAGCAGGTCATCGAGGACTATCGTTATCTCTCGCTGTCGCTAAAGGCGCATCCCGTCTCATTCCTGCGGGAGGAGCTGCAAAGAATGGGCATCACCCGCAATGTCGATCTGTTGAAGGTGGCGAACGGAAAGAGGGTGACGATTGCGGGTCTCGTGCTGGTGCGCCAGCGGCCGGGTTCGGCCAAGGGTGTGATCTTCATGACGCTGGAGGACGAGACCGGCGTTGCCAATGCGATCGTCTGGAACAAGATATTCGACACATACCGTTCGGTTGTGATGGGCGCCCGGCTGGTGAAAATCCGCGGCCGGCTGCAAAGCCAGAGCGGGGTGATCCATACCGTCGTCGAACATATCGAGGACATGACGCCGGCGCTCGGGATCCTGCAACGCGAGGCCCGGCGTTTCGGCGTTTGCGAGCGGGCAGACGAGGTGCTGAGGCTGGGTGGCGATCAGCGGCAGAAAAAGCTTGCGCAGGCGCAGGAGAGGGCGGAGCTGGAAAAACGGTTGATCGCCACGGGTGGCAATTCCGGCGCAGCGGAAACCGCCGAGGTGATGCCGCGCGGACGCAACTTCCATTAAAATACGCTGCACGGATCTGAACCGCGCGGCAGACCTCCACCGGCTTCAGGGCGCCATCATCCTGGAAGCACTGCATAATCTTGGAGAATAGGCATCGGATTGCCATTCGGGCACCGGGGTCAATGATTCGCAGCTCGAATTTTTTCTTGACAGTCATCATCTTCTTTAGCAGAAAACACGATAGTCAGTGTCATGTTTGGAATGAAGACGTGCTTGTCTGCAGCTGCAATTACATAACCGACAAGGAAATCCGGGAGGTTATCACCAACCTTCTCGATGAAGACTGTTGGCAGCTTATCGTGCCGGCCAAGGTCTATCACGCCATGGAAAAACGCGGCCGTTGCTGCGGCTGTTTCCCCAACGTCGTCGACATCATTATCCAGACGACCGAGGAATATCACGCCCGTCGTCACTCGACGGAGACTGAAATATTTGATTTCATGTCCCGCTTGAAACAATTCCATGAGGAAAACAGGAGAGCGGACATTGAAAGGCGACAAAAAGGTCATCGAGCGGCTTAACGAGGCACTGTTCCTCGAGCTCGGAGCGGTCAATCAATATTGGGTTCATTATCGGCTTCTCGAGGACTGGGGCTACACCAAGCTCGCCAAGAAGGAGCGCGCCGAATCGATCGAAGAGATGCATCATGCCGACCGGCTTGTTGCGCGCATCATTTTCCTTGAAGGCCATCCCAATCTGCAGACCCTTGCGCCTCTGCGCATCGGCCAGAACGTCAAGGAAGTGCTGGAAGCCGATCTTGCCGGCGAATACGACGCCCGCGCGGCCTACAAGAAGTCGCGCGATATCTGTTACGAAGCCGGCGATTACGTTTCCATGAAGCTCTTCGAAGAGCTGCTGATGGATGAGGAAGGCCATATCGATTTCCTCGAAACGCAGCTCGAACTGCTCGGGAAGATCGGCGAGAGCAAATACGGCCAGCTCAACGCCGATTCCGCCGACGAAGCCGAATAAGATTCGAACGAGAAACCGGCCGCTCCGGCGGCCGGCATTGCGCGCTGATCTCATCAGGCGCAAACTCGTCCGGTTATCCCGGATCGATCAGTCTTCCGATTGCAATGCTGCCAGATGCTCGAATTCGGCGACTACCCGGTCGTAGACGGAGCGCTTGAAGGGAACGATCAGGCCCGGCAGCTCCCGCATCGGCTTCCACTCCCAGGCATCGAATTCCGGCTCGTGACCGCCCGGCGGTGGGTTGATGGCGATCTCGCTGTCGCTGCCCTCGAAGCGGAAGGCGAACCAGCGCTGCGTCTGGCCGCGGAATTTCCCCTTCAGCCCGATGCCGATCAGAGCCGGCGGCAGGTCATAGTTGATCCAGTCTCTGGCTTCGGCAAGCAGGGTCACCGTCTTGATGCCGGTCTCCTCGTAGAGCTCGCGGTAGGCGGCATCCAATGGATCCTCGCCCTTGTCGATGCCCCCTTGCGGCATCTGCCAGAGCTGCGGCGAGCCGTCATATTCCGAATTGCCGTCGGGAATGCGCCGACCGGCCCAGACGAGGCCATCGCGGTTCAGGATCATCACGCCGACGCAGGGGCGGTAGGGCAGATCCTCGGCTTTTACGGTCGCCTGGCTCATCGTCTTCTCCGTTCAGCAATCTTTTCGGGGATTGCTCTCAAGGGTTCCGGGGGTCGTTGGAAAGGGCGGCGACGCCGACGATCTCGATGCCGCGCATTGCAGCCTCCTCGCTCCACTTGGCGATGGCGTCGACACTTTCATCGAAAGCCGAGGCGACGCCGATCGCCTGGCCGTTCTTGCGGGCGATACGCTCGAGCTCGTCAAGCTTCTTCAGGACGGCGTTGATATCGAGCTGGCCGTCGAGCTGCAGGTCGGCGAAGGCATAGGGCAGTTCGGTTCCCTTGGCGACATCAGCCGTCTTCGACTGCGCCGACGTGCCGTCGTCGAGAAACAGCAGGCCGCGCTTGCCGAGATCGCGCATGACAGGCTCCATGGCATTGGAGTCCGAGAGGAAACGGCCACCGAGATAATTCATGACGCCGGTATAATTGGTGATCTCGCCCATCGCCTTGTGCAGATTCTCGATGTTGCGGGCGGGCGACTTCGTGGTCAGCAGCGTTTCCGGTCCGGGATCATTTGCCGGGTAATCAAATGGCTCGAGCGGCACCTGCAACAGAATCTCATGGCCGCCGCGGCGGGCCTCCTGCATCCAGCGCTGCAGGCTGTTGCCGCTGGCGGCAAAAGCGAAGGTGATTTCCTCCGGCAATTCGGCAATGGCGCGCTGCGTCCCGGTCTGGCTGAGCCCGAGGCCGCTGACGACGATGGCGATGCGCACACCGCGCGTGCCGGACGAGGGGCGGGCATACTGATCCATCGGGCGGCGGCCATCCGGGCCGACGATCGGAAGTCTGCCAAAAGGAGTGTCTTCGAGCAGCGCTTCATTCGGCTGCGCCGCCATGCGCGGATCCTGGCCGATCTGCATGGCGTCGACCAGTACCGGCCCGCTGCCATCGCGCGGGCGGGGACTGTATTTGGTGACGACGGAGCCGTCGCCGGTGACCATCTGTTCGACATTGGCGCCCGAGCGCGGTTCGGCGCGGGGCATGCCATCCGCCGCCTGGTTGGCGGCGGTCGTCGGCGGCTGAGTTGGATTTTCTGGTGTTGCGGCTTGTTCGGCCGCCGGCGGTTTGGCGCGTTCGAGCCCATCGCCGCGAAACGCCGTATAGAGCGAAAAGCCGCCTATCGCGAACAGACAAAGACTGGCGGCGATGCGGCCGAGGCGCAGAACACCCGGGCGCCGACTGCCGGCTTTGCGGTTGCGGCCCAAAGGCGCATGCAGGTCCGTTCCCAATTTTTCGCCCGCTCCAAAACCGGGAAACAGCAGAAAGGATCAAGGCCGGACGACATGCCCGGCCTTGCGGTGATGAATTACTTGGCGACGACGGCCTTATCCGGGTTCGGCGGGAAGGCCGGATCGGTCTTCTTGCCGCGCAGCAGATCGAGCGCGTAGTTCAGCTGAACGTCGTCCTTCGGATCCGGCGGCACATAGGCAACGGAGCCCGAACCTTCGTCAGTCTCGCTCTGGCCCTTGATATGGCCGCGCAGGCTGGATTCGCCTTCGGTCACCATCTTGCCCTGCAGCTCCTGCGGCAGCGGCTCGTCGACCTTGATGTCGGGGGTGATGCCGGTACCCTGGATCGAGCGGCCGGACGGCGTGTAGTAGAGCGCCGTGGTCAGGCGCAGCGCGCCGTTTTCGCCGAGCGGGATGATCGTCTGGACGGAACCCTTGCCGAAGGAGCGGGTGCCGAGAACGGTGGCGCGGCGCAGATCCTGAAGAGCGCCGGCGACGATTTCCGATGCGGAAGCCGAACCGCCGTTGATCAGTACGATGACCGGCTTGCCGTCCGTCAGGTCGCCCGGGCCGGCATTGAAGCGGCGGGTTTCATCGGGATTGCGGCCGCGGGTCGAAACCACTTCGCCGCGCTCCAGCAGCGCATCGGAGACGTTGATCGCCTGATCGAGCAGACCGCCCGGGTTGAGGCGCAGGTCGAGGACATAACCCTTCAGCTTGTCGGCCGGAACGGTGTCCTTGATCTTCTTGATAGCCTTTTCCATGTCGGGATAGGTCTTCTCGGTGAAGGAGATGATGCGGAGATAACCGACATCGTCCTCGACGCGCGATTTGACGGCCTGGACGGCGACGACGTCACGGACGATCGTCAGCTCGATCGGCTTGTCGGCACCCTTGCGGATCAGGGTCAGCTTGATCGGCGTGTTGACGGCGCCGCGCATCTTCTCGACGGCGTCCTCCAGCTTCAGGCCGCGCACCGACTGGCCGTCGATCTCGGAGATATAGTCACCTGCGAGAACGCCGGCCTTGGCGGCAGGCGTATCGTCGATCGGGGTGATGACCTTGACGAGTTCGTCTTCCATCGTGACCTCGATGCCGAGGCCGCCGAACTCACCCTTGGTCTGGGTGCGCATGTCCTCGGCGTCCTTCGCATTCATATAGCTCGAATGCGGATCGAGCGAGGACAGCATGCCGTTGATGGCGTTTTCGATCAGCTTGTCTTCGGCCGGCGGCGTCACGTATTGCGCACGCACGCGCTCGAAGACGTCGCCGAAAACCGAAAGCTCCTTATAGGTCGAGGATCCGGCCGCTTCTGCCGGCACACCGGCCGAGTAAATAACGCTCATGGCGGTCGCACCCATCAATGCGCCGACCAGAACAAGAGAAGCCCTACGAATCATTGCGTGCCTTTCCAGTGTCTTTGGCGGTCCACCATGGTCGGGAATCGACCGGTTTACCGTCTTTTCGAAATTCAATGTAAAGCGTTGGCCGGTCCGTTTCCAGCGCCAATGCAGTTGCGCTTGCCACTCTTTTTGCGCCCATCACGGCGAGCGGCTCGCCGGAGAAAACGAATTTCCCCTGGCGGGTATTGATCGTCTCCATTCCCGAGAGCACCAGATGGTATCCATCGCCGGTGTCGAGAATGATCATCTGGCCGTAACTGCGGAAAGCGCCGGCGAAAACCACCAGGCCATCGGCAGGCGCCGTCACCACCGTTTCCGGATTGGTGGCGACCGTCATGCCCATGGCTTCGTGCCCCGTGCCGTCGGCATCGCCGAACTGGCGCAGGATATCGCCCGCAACGGGCACCTCCAATTTCGCCTTCAATTCTGCGAAGGGATATGCGGGGGCAATGCGGTTTTTATCGGGCACGCCGCTGTCGGCCAGGGCCTTGGCCTGGGCGCGCTGCTCGTCCGTCATCAGCTTGCGGTTTTCCTCCGCCTGGCGGGCGGCCGCGGCGGCATCGCGCACCGAAGCGATCTCGGATTCCATCGAGGCGACAAGGCCTTCAAGGCTGGTCGCCTTGCCGGCCAGTTCCTCGGAGCGCTTTTTCTCGGCCGCGAGTTCGGCGGCATTGCTGCGGCTGAGCTTGTCGTTTTCGGCAAGCAGCAGATCCATGCGCCGCTCTTCCTCGATACTATTGGTCATCGTTGTCGTCAGGCCGGCTTTCTCGGCGGCACTTGCGGTCTGCAATGCGGCGAGGTTTGCCAGGTCGGCGGCAAGCTTGTCGGTCTCCTTGCGGATGCCGGGCACGACGGCGCCGAGCAGGATGGCGCTGCGCACCGAGGCGAGTGCATCATCGGGGGTGACGAGCAAAGCCGGCGGCGGATTGCGGCCCATGCGCTGGAGGGCTGCCAGCACCTCGGCCAGAAGGCCGCGGCGTTCGTGAAGCGAGCGGCGGATGCCATCCTGCTTGACGCCGAGATCGGCAAGCTTCTTCTCGCTTTCGAGGATCTGCCTGTCGAGCGTCTTGCGGCGGGCCGCCGACTCGATCAGGGCCTGGCGGATGCTTTGCGTGCTCTTTTCGAGATCGGCGATGCTCTGCTGAAGCGCGCTGACCTTATCGGTGGAGAGGCTGATGGTCTTCGACAGGGTTTCGAGTTCGGCGCGGGTCTGGTCGCGCTTAGTGGCCAGTTCGGCGGCCGGATCGGGCGGGGCCGGCGCGGCTGGGGGCTGCGGCGGTGCGGATTGCGCCGCCTCGGCTGCGGCATCCTGCGCCCGAACGGTGAAGGGATTTGCCGACACGGCAATCACCGCCACACCGACACCGGCCGCGATAGCCGGCAGGATCATGCGGTGTCGCCTGGTTGCTGTTGTCGTCATGCGTGTTCGGGCACTTTCTCAAATCGCGCGGAGACTAAGCTGATTTGACACGCTTTGCCAGAACGTTCGAAGCAGAACGGGCCGGCAAGTCAACACGGCTGCGTGACATTGCGACGCATTTTCGACTGATGGGGCCGACCGATGGGGCGGACGCGGCATCAGACGCGGTGATAGGGGTGGCCGGACAGGATGGTGACGGCGCGATAAAGCTGTTCGGCGATCAGCGTGCGCACGAGCTGATGCGGCCAGGTCATCTTTCCCAGGCACAGCGTGGCGTCGGCACGGTCGTAGAGGGAAGGATCGAGGCCGTCGGCACCGCCGATGGCAATGGTCAGCTCGCGTTTGCCCTGGTCGCGATAGGAACCGAGCAGGTTTGCGAAGGCTTCGCTGTCGAGCGCCTTGCCGCGTTCGTCGAGAAGAATGAGGACGCTGCCGTCGGCAAGCGATTTCACGAGCAGCGCCGCTTCCTCGCGCTTGCGGGTTTCCGCATTGGAGGCGCGGCTTTCGGCCACTTCGGCGACACGGGCAAGTTCGAGGCCGACGGCAGGGCCCGCCTTGGCGAAACGGTCGAAATAACGGGCCGCAAGATCCTTTTCGGGGCCGGATTTCAACCGTCCCACCGCGAAAAGACCAATTCGCATTCATCCGCTCCCGCTGATGCGGCACATCGGGCGCAAGAGGCGCCACCGGCCGGTTTTCATGTTCTCCGGCCAGCCAATGCCACATTCAGGCGCCGGACAGAATGCCGGCCTGCCTGTCAGTGCCGTGTTTCTTCATCCATATCCGGAGCCGCCCACATCTTTTCGATGTTGTAGAACTCGCGGATTTCGGGACGGAACACATGCACGATAATGTCACCGGTGTCGATCAGCACCCAATCGCCGCCTTCCTGACCTTCGACGCGGGCCGTGCCGAGGCCGTCGTCCTTCAGGTCGGTGAGCAGGTGATCGGAGATCGCCATGACATGCCTGTTCGAGCGGCCGGAGACGACGATCATGTAGTCTCCCAGCGCCGATTTTCCGGCAATGTCGATGGTGACGATATCTTCGGCTTTGGAGTCCTCGAGGCTGGCGAGGACGGTTTCTAGGGCACGGGCAGCGGCATCGGCGCCACGTTCCGCACTCTTCGGGATAACGGCGAGCGTTTTTCCCTTGGCGTGTACTGTTGTCAGTTTTTTCCCTTTCCTGGAATGACAAACCATGCACAACACATGATCCGATCGAGACCGGATCATGGTTAAGATAGGCATCAAACCATTAATGTTTCAAGACGTGCTAAGATACAGAACGGCTGAAAATCCGATCCGGCGTCCGATTTGAAGAATATTGCCACTCGGGCTGCTTGTGCGGGCGGTGTACAGTTTCCATGCCGCAGCGTAAAGTGCGGCAAATTCCACGATCTCCGGATTCAATGACCGAGTCAGCCGCAAAAAACCTCGTGCCCGTCCTGCGAATCAGCTTCCCGGACGAAGACCGGCTCGGCCATGGCAAGATGGAACTGCTGGAACATATCCGTGCGACCGGATCGATCTCGGCGGCGGGGCGGGCGATGGACATGTCCTATCGGCGGGCATGGCTGCTGGTCAGCGAGATGAACCGGATGTTCTCGGAACAGGTGGTGGAATCGCAACGCGGCGGACAGAAAGGCGGCGGCGCGGCGCTGACGCCGTTCGGCGAGGAGTTGCTCGAGCGTTTCCGCCGGATGGAAAAGACGATGCGCGAAAGCCTCGCCGCGGATCTCGCCTGGCTCGAAGCCAAACGCAGCCTGTAGGGGACACGCCGATCAGGCCTCCAACGCAACCGTCTTGACGACGGCGAAGACGGTCTTGCCGGGGCGAAGATCGAGGCGCTCGCAGGAGAGCATGGTGATGCGCGCAAGAATGGCATCGCCGCCGCAATCGATCAGGATTTCGCCCGTTCCGTCCTCATCCGACGATATCGCTTCGATCCTGCCTTCGAGAATGTTCAGCGCGCTCAGCCCCTCGGGCCTTGTCGTCGCCAGCATGACGTCGCGTGACGGAATGCGGATGCGCACCGGTCTGCCGGGCGCCAGCGCTGCGCTCGGAATATGCAGCCGAGAGGATTTCAGCGCGACGGTCGACAGGCGATGACGCGCATCGAAGCTTTCGACCGTGCCTTCGAGCAGCGCGCCCGCCTCGCGCCGGTCGGCCGCCGCAGAGGGGCGGCTCAATATGTCGACGGCCGGGCCTGTCGCTTCCACCTTGCCATCGCTGAGGACGACCACCTGGTTTGCAAGCCGCGCCACCTCGGCGATCGCATGGCTGACATAGACTATCGGGATATCCATCTCATCGCGCAATCGCTCGAGATAAGGCAGGATCTCGGCCTTGCGGGCCTCGTCGAGGGCGGCGAGCGGCTCGTCCATCAAGAGCAGGCGCGGGGCGGAGAGCAGGGCGCGGCCGATGGCGACGCGCTGCTTCTCGCCGCCGGACAGTTTTGCGGGGCTGCGCTCCAGCAGCGGCTCGATGCCGAGCAGGTCGACGATGCGATCGAAGCTTTCACCGCGCGCCGTTCCCGCTGAGAACCAGCGGCCGTAGGAGAGATTGGCGCGAACGCTGAAATGCGGGAAAAGCCGGGCCTCCTGGAAGACATAACCGAAGCGGCGGCGATGTTTCGGGACGAAGGTGCCGGCTGCGGTTTCGGTCAAGGCTTCGCCGTCAAGGACGACGCGGCCCTCATCCGGGCGGGCGAGGCCGGCGATGATGCGGATCAGCGAGGTCTTGCCGGAGCCGGAGCGGCCGAACAGCGCGGTGACGCCACGCTCGGAGGTGAAGGCGGCGTCGAGCGAAAAGGCGCCAAGCCGCTGCTTTGCTTCGACGATCAGCGTCATTCCGGATCGATCCTCCGGCCGGCGAGACGGGCGAGGCATTCGGAGGCGAGCAGGGCTGCCATGGATATGATGATGGCGACGAGCGTCAGGCGCAGCGCGCCGGCATCGCCGCCCGGCACCTGGGTGAAGGTGTAGATCGCGGCCGACAGCGTCTGGGTTTCGCCGGGGATATTGGAGACGAAGGTGATCGTCGCGCCGAATTCTCCCATCGCCTTGGCGAAGGACAGTATCATGCCGGTGATGATGCCGGGCAAGATCAGCGGCAGGGTGATCGTCAGAAAGACCCAGGCGGGGCCGGCGCCGAGCGTTCCGGCCGCCTCCTCCAGCTTGCGGTCAACCGCCTCGATCGACAGGCGGATGCTGCGCACCATCAGCGGAAAGGCCATGACGGCGCAGGCAAGCGCCGCACCCGTCCAGCGGAAGGAAAGGACGATGCCGAGATACTGGTCGAGCAGGCTGCCGATCGGACCGCGGCGGCCGAACAGGATGAGGAGGAGGAAACCGGTGACGACCGGAGGCAGGATCAGCGGCAGATGAACGATGCCATTCAGCACCGCCTTGCCCCAGAAGCGGCCGCGGGCGAGCAACAGGGCAACGAGAATGCCGAAGGGCAGGCTCGCCAGCATGGCGACGATAGAGATGCGCAGGCTGAGCAGAATCGCCGTCCATTCCTCGTTGCTCAGGCCCAATATGTTCAAATGCGCTGGTCTCCATGAAATCCAAGGCACGCTGAAGCGAGCCGAGACCAGCCCCTCATCCGCCTACCGGCACCTTCTCCCCGTAAACGGGGCGAAGGGGGATCGCCGCAACCTCCCCATCCCTCGCCAACGTCTCGCAGGGCACGTCCCCTCGCCCCGTTTACGGGGAGAGGGTTAGGGTGAGGGGCAACCATCCGCACGAAGCGGGCAGTCAGAATAGTGGGCCAGTAGCCTTGACTGACGCTAAGCTGTCGCCCCTGATTCCGCAATCATCTCAATGTCTCGATCACTTCAGAATGGTGAAACCCTGCGCCGTGAAGAAAGCGGCTGCCTTGTCGGATTTCAGGAAGTCGAGATAGGCTGATGCATCCGGGTTCTTGCTCGAAGCCAGGATGGCGATCGGATAGATGATCGGCGGATGGGAATCGGCCGGGAATGTGCCGACGACGGCGACACCCTTATCGGCGGCGGCATCGGTCTGGTAGACGATGCCATAGGGAGCTTCGCCGCGGGAGACGAGGGCGAGTGCCGCGCGGACGCTTTCGGCGCCGGCGATCTTGGTTTCCACCGATTTCCAGACGCCGAGTTTTTCCAGCGCGGCCATGCCGTATTTGCCTGCCGGAACCGATTTCGGTTCACCCATGGCAAGCTTGCCGTCACCCAGCAAACCAGCGAGATCGAAATCCTGCTTGATCTCGACCGGCTTGGCCTTGTCCTTTTCTGCAACGAGCACGATACGGTTGCCAAGCAGATCCGAACGGCTGTCGGCCTTGATCAGGTTCTTCTTGGCGACGTAATCCATCCAGTCGCGGTCGGCCGAGATGAAAATATCGGCGGGGGCCGCGTTTTCGATCTGTTTGGCCAGCGCTCCGCTCGCCGCATAGGAGGCGACGGCTTCCTTGCCGCTTTCCTTGGTCCAGGCGGCATTGGCGGCATCGAGCGCATCCTTGAGGCTCGCCGCCGCAAAGACGGTGAGCTTTTCGGCTGCGGCGGCCGGCGCTGCAAACGCTGCGGCGCCAAGCCACAGGGCCGATATCGCGGCGGTTGCCAGTTTCATCCATTGGCGGCGGTTCTGCATGATTCACTTCCCCAGGGTTCGAAATGTTGCGACGAATATAACGGGTGGTGCGGTTTGGCTAGGGGATATATCCAGGAAAATATAACCGCAGGGATTCTGCGTCGCATTCTCGATGCGCATGGCTTGGATAAGAAACGGGATCTCTTGGGCAGGAATATCCGGCGGGCATTCTGCAAAGCGCAAGGCTCCCGGAGCCGGCGCCATGCACCGATGATTCGTGCTGATAAAAACGCCATTTCCGATGCAATATTTCCGGGCAGGCTTGCAATCGATGCATTGCTGCAATGCAACAATCAATCTTCACCTTCGTGCGGAATCTGATAAAACATACTCATCGAAACGGCTTTCTCCTCCTCCCATAGCCGTTCGACAGGGTCGGCAACACTCCTCCTCCCAGTTGTCGATCGAGTTTATAAGCCCGACGGATCCTCCCCCGTCGGGCTTTCTCGTTTTCAACGTCCTTGAAATCTATTCGGCCTAGAGCCTTTCCGGGTCAGATTGCAGCATTCTGCCGGAGCAGGTTTTCGTCAGGGCAAAGGCGATTGGCGACGGACATACCCGCAGGTACGTCCGAGCCGATCGCCTTTGATCCTGGCGGAAAGATGCCCAGCCCTTCGGGTTGGCTGAAACGGGCCGGCTGATCGACCGGCCGGCTTGGCCGTAGAACCGGGCTACGACACGCGCCGGCCGGTCGACCATCCGACTCCGTTTGAGCCAACAGAATGCTGCAATCTAACCCGGAAAGGCTCTAACTGTCCGACGCGCCATTGCGGATTGCCGTCGAGCTCAGGCCGGAGCGCGGCCCGTGGATGAAGGTCCAGGCCGGCGCCGGTTTCTTCCAGAGAACCCGGGCATCATCTTCGTCGACACGGGCGAAATCGAAGGTCCTCGTCATCTTCGAGGAGAGGTAGGAAAGCGTCGCGCCCGGCCGGTCGATCACCGCGATCGGGAAGGTGCGGGCAATCTCCTGCCATTTCTGCCATTTGTGAAAGGTCTGCAGGCTGTCGGCGCCCATGATCCAGATGAAATGCACATGCGGATTGCGGGCCTTGACGCGGGCAAGCGTGTTGGCGGTGTAGCTGACGCCGAGCGCCTGTTCGAAGGCGGTGACCTTGATGCGCGGATCGGCCGCAATACGCTCGCTTTCGGCAAGGCGCTCGGCAAGCGGTGCGAGCTGATTGCGGCTCTTCAGCGGATTGCCGGGGGTGACCATCCACCAGAGCTGGTCGAGGCCAAGCCGCTTGAGCGCGATCTCGGCGACCAGCGCGTGGCCCTGATGCGGCGGATTGAACGAACCGCCGAACAGACCGATGACCATGCCGCGCTCGCTGTGCGGCATGCGGAGATAGTGCCGGTCCACATTTTCGATCAGCACGTCGGACTCGGTCGTCTCGTCAGGCTTGGGCGTCACGTCAGGTTTGGGCGTCACGTCAGGGCCGCGTCTGTCCGGCGCCGTGCACCCGATATTTGAAGGAGGTCAGCTGTTCGACGCCGACGGGGCCGCGGGCGTGCATCTTGCCGGTGGCGATGCCGATCTCCGCCCCCATGCCGAACTCGCCGCCATCGGCAAATTGCGTCGAGGCATTGTGCAGCAGGATCGCCGAATCGACCTCGGTGAAGAACCGCGCGACGACCTCGGGGTCCTCGGCGATGACAGCCTCGGTGTGGTTCGAGGAATAGGTCTGGATATGGGCGATGGCGCCCGATATGCCGTCGACGACGGCGACCGAAATGATCGCGTCGAGATATTCGGTCGACCAGTCCTCCTCGGTCGCCGGCTTCATGCCGGGGGCGACCTTCAGCACCGTCGGCGATGCGCGGACCTCGCAGCCGGCTTCGGTGAGAACCTCGAGCAGCGGCGTCAGATGCGTGCCGATTGCGGCGCCATCGACCAACAGGGTTTCGGCGGCGCCGCAGATGCCGGTGCGGCGCATCTTGGCGTTGACGACGATCCTCTTCGCCATCTCGATATCGGCCGAGCCATCGACATAGATGTGGCACAGGCCTTCGAGATGGGCAAAAACCGGTACGCGGGCCTCGCTCTGCACCCGGGCGACCAGGCTTTTGCCGCCGCGCGGCACGATGACGTCGATCGCGCCGTCCAGGCCGCGCAGCATGGCGCCGACGGCGGCACGGTCGGTGACCGGGACGAGCTGGATAGCATGCTCTGGAAGCCCCGCTGCCCTCAGGCCCTCGACCATGCAGGCATGGATAGCCTGCGATGAGCGGCGCGAGTCCGAACCGCAGCGCAAGATCACGGCATTGCCCGCCTTGAGGCAGAGGGCGCCGGCATCGGCCGTGACGTTGGGCCGGCTTTCGAAGATGACACCGATGACGCCGAGCGGCGTGCGGACGCGCTCGATCTTCAGGCCGTTCGGCCGGTCCCAGGCGGCGATGACTTCGCCGACCGGATCGGCAAGGGCGGCGATGGCGCGGATTCCCTCGGCCATTTCGGCGATGCGCTTGTCGTTCAGCGTCAGCCGATCGACGAAGGAGGCGAGCATGTCGCTGCCTTCGATATCCTTCAAATCCTTGGCGTTTTCGGCAAGAATATGCGCCTTGTTCGCCAGGATCGCATCGGCCATGGCGTTCAGGGCCTTGTTCTTCGCCTCGGTGGACGCAAAGCCCAGCGGTCGCGCCGATGCCTTTGCCTTGCGGCCGATGTCGTTCATCAGCACGTCAATGTCAGGGCTTGGCGCAACGGTATCAAGCATAGCTCGCGTCCTTCTTCTGCCTTTCCGATTTCGAACCGATCGGCGCGGTCATCACCATATCGTCGCGATGGACCATGGCGGCGCGCCCGGCATAACCGAGGATGGCCTCGATCTCCGCCGATTTGCGGCCGGCAATCCGGCGGGCGTCGTCGGCGTCGTAGCTGACCAGTCCGCGGGCGATCTCGCGGCCTTGAGGGCCGATGATCGCCACCGTATCGCCGCGGCTGAAGAGGCCGGAAACATTGCGCACGCCGGCGGGAAGCAGGCTCTTGCCGGCCCCGAGAGCGGTGACGGCGCCGTCATCGACATGCAGTTCGCCGGCCGGCTGCAGCTGTCCGGCGATCCAGGTCTTGCGGGCGGTTACCGGCGTGCCCGACGGCGCGAACCAGGAGGAACGGGCGCCGTTTTCGATCGCCGACAGCGGGCTGTCGGTCTTGCCGGAGGCGATGATCATGGCGCAGCCGGATGTCGTGGCGATCTTGCCGGCATCGATCTTGGTGCGCATGCCGCCGCGCGACAGCTCGGAAGCAGCACCCCCGGCCATCGCCTCGATCTCCGGCGTGATTGCCGAAATCGTCTCCAGGAAGGTCGCGTTCGGATCGAGATGCGGCGGGGCAGTATAGAGGCCGTCGATGTCGGAGAGGAGGATCAGCAGGTCTGCACCGGTCATCGTCGCGACGCGGGCGGCCAGCCGGTCGTTGTCGCCGTAACGGATTTCGCTGGTGGCGACCGTGTCGTTCTCGTTGATGATCGGCACGGCGCCGATCTTCAAAAGCTGATTGATGGTGGCGCGGGCATTCAGATAACGGCGGCGCTCCTCGGTATCGCCGAGCGTCAGCAGGATCTGGCCGGCGACGATCTCGTCCCGCGACAGGCTTTCCGACCAGGCGCGCGCCAGCGCGATCTGGCCGACGGCGGCCGCCGCCTGGCTTTCTTCCAGCTTCAGCGCGCCGGAGGGCAGATCGAGCACCGAGCGGCCGAGCGCGATTGCGCCGGAGGAAACGACGAGCACGTCGATGCCTTTGGCCTTCAGGCCTGCAATATCGGCGCACATGGCGTCGAGCCAGGCTTTTTTCAGCCCGGCCTTGCGGTCGACCAGCAGCGCGGAGCCGATCTTGATGACGACGCGGCGGTAGCGGCCAAGCGGCTTACGGCTGGTCATCGGCCTCATCCTCACCCTCATCGGCGACAACAATGTCGCGATGCCTGAGCTTCGGCACCTTGGCCGGCTTTTCCTCGGCATTTTCCTCGACGATGATGTCGCGCAGCGCCCGCAGCACCTCGGTCATGCCCTTGCCGGTGACGGCCGAAATCAGGAACGGCGTCTTGCCGCAGGCCTTGGCCAATTCCTTCGTCTTCTTCTTCAGCTCGGCCTCGTCGAGCACGTCGATCTGCGACAGCGCCACGATCTCCGGCTTGTCGGTCAGATCGTTGCCATAGGCTTCGAGCTCGTGTTTCACCGTCT
Organism: Rhizobium sp. CIAT894; assembly: GCF_000172795.2. Taxonomy (NCBI): domain Bacteria; kingdom Pseudomonadati; phylum Pseudomonadota; class Alphaproteobacteria; order Hyphomicrobiales; family Rhizobiaceae; genus Rhizobium; species Rhizobium sp. CIAT894. The sequence continues at coordinate 4,353,639 of NZ_CP020947.1, read as the reverse complement.
TATAGGCTTTGCCGACCTTTTCCTCCTGGGCGGAGACGAGGTGCAGCAGCACCCGGGTGCGCTCGACATGGCCGAGGAAACGGTCGCCGATGCCGACCCCCTCATGGGCGCCTTCGATCAGGCCCGGAATGTCGGCTAGGATGAATTCCCGCTCGTCGATGGTGGCAACGCCAAGATTGGGATGCAGTGTGGTGAAGGGATAGTTGGCGATCTTCGGCCGGGCACGGGTGACCGATGCCAGGAAGGTCGATTTGCCGGCATTGGGCAGGCCGACAAGACCGGCATCGGCAATCAGCTTCAGCCGCAGCCAGAGGGTCTTCTCCTCGCCGGGCAGGCCGGGATTGGCCCAATCCGGCGCCTGATTGGTCGAGGTCTTGAAATGGGCGTTGCCGAAGCCGCCATTGCCGCCATGGGCGAGGCAGTAACGCTGGCCTTCGACGGTGAGATCGCAGATCAGCGTTTCCCGGTCTTCCTCGAAAATCTGGGTGCCGACAGGGACCTTGAGCGTCACATCGCTGCCATTGGCGCCGGTGCGGTTTCTGCCCATGCCGTGGGTGCCGATCGTCGCCTTGAAATGCTGCTGGTAGCGAAAATCGATCAGCGTGTTGAGGCCGTTGACCGTCTCGACCCAGACATCGCCGCCGCGTCCGCCGTCGCCGCCGTCGGGGCCGCCGAACTCGATGAATTTCTCGCGCCGGAAGGAGACGCTGCCCCCGCCGCCGTCTCCGGATCGGATATAGACCTTTGCTTCGTCGAGAAATTTCATTTTACTTCCAGTATCCGGTGGCGGTTGGACGGCCCGTCTTGGCCCATTCGATATAGGCGGTTCCGACGGAGGTCAAAGATTATCGTGAATTTTGCGAGCTATAACATACAGTACGGCTTTGGTCTTGACGGCAGATACGATCTCGGGCGGATTGCCCGCAGCCTCGAGGGCGCCGCTATCATCGCGCTGCAGGAGGTGACCCGCGGCTTCGCACGCAACGGTTTTGCCGACATGGTGGCCGACCTTGCGGCCTTCTTTCCCGACCATTTCTGGGTGTATGGGCCGGCCTGCGACATGCATGTCGAGGCTGCCGGAAGCGAGCGCCAGGCGGTGCGGGGCATGCGTTTCCAGTTCGGCAATATGGTGCTGTCGCGCTGGCCGATCCTTTCGACCCGGACGCTGCTTCTGCCGCGCAGCCGGACGATCGGCAAGATCAATCTTCAGCGCGGTGCAACCGAGGCGGTGATCGCGGCGCCCGGGGGCGCGATCCGCGTCTATTCCCTCCATCTCGACCACGTCTCTCCGGACGAGCGCATCCACCAGCTGCAATTCCTGAACGCCCATATCAACGCTTTCGTCCACGAGGGCGGGTCGCTGACCGGCGGTGGCGAACTCGATCTGCCGGAGCCGCCGCTGCCGGAGGATTACCTCGTCATGGGCGATTTCAACATGGAGCCGGAATCGCCGGAATATTGCGCGCTTGCCGGCGCCGGCGGCGGATATTACGGCCGTATCACCCGGATCGGCACGCCGATCGACGCCTTTGCGGCGCTCGACGCCTACCGCCCGGATAGCTACAGCTGGATGAATCCCGAAGATCACAGCGAACGCATGCATCTCGATTATTGCTTCGTCAGTTGCGGCCTGAAGGACCGGTTGAAATCCGCCCGGATCGATACGCAATCCGTCGGTTCCGATCATTTCCCGCTCTGGGTCGAGATCGGCGATTGACGGAGACGCCGCCGGTGTGACGGCGTCCCTCTTTTTTAATCAGGCAACCTTCCGCTGCTGCAGCATGCCCGGCTGCAGCACGGTTTCGATGTGCGAAACCATGGTGTTGCGGGCGAAACAATAAATTTCGCCGCAGCCCACCATGCGGAAACCGAGCTTCTCCTGCAGCCGCAGCGACGCCGGATTATCGGCGAAGACGCCGGAATGAACGGGCGTCTCCGGCATGCGGCGCGAGAAGCGCTCGATAATTCCAGCCACCGCCTCGCTCATATAGCCGCGCCGCCAGTAGTAGCGGTTCAGCCAGTAGCCGAGGTGCCAGCGGCCGTGGCGCAGCTCGATCGAGACGGTGCCGATATGGACATCGTCCTTGCCTGTTATCGCCAGCGGCCAGTCGGGCAGGGTGCCCGAGGTGACCGGCATCAGCCAGTCCAGCGCATCCTGCCGGTCGAACGGCGCGGGGACGCGGGACAGCATGCGCGTGACCGCGAAATCGGAGAGCGATTCCGCAATCGCAGGCGCATCGCTCAGCCGGTGGGGGCGAAGCGTCAGCCGGGCCGTCGAGATGACAGGCGCAGGGCCGGGCATCATCGGCCTGGTATCCGACCTTTGCAGTGCCGTCGTGCTCATGCGATGTTCCCCCAGCTTCGGAGCGATATCCAGGTCTTGCGGTCGAGCCTGTACCATTCCACCGGCACGTTGCTGCCGAGTGCCAGCGAAGCGGCGAGCCCCGATCCCTGGAACTGGAAGCCGCACTTCTGGATGACGCGGCGCGAGGCGACGTTCATCACCCGGCAGCGGGCGTCGATCTGATCGACGTTTTCCCGGGTTCTGAACACCATATCGACCAGGGCATGGCAGGCCTCGGTCGTATAACCCTTGTTCCAATAGGGTTCGCCCAGCCAGTAACCGATTTCGACGGTCCTGCCGTCGGCATGCGGCTCGACGCCGCAGCAGCCGATAAAGGCGCCGTTTTCGGCTTTGGTGATCGCATAGACGCATTTGCCAATCTCGCCATTTCGCGTACGCCAAACAAAGTCGGCGGCATCATCGGCGGTATAGGGATGCGGCATACGCGATACCATGGTGGCGACTTTGGCGTTGTTGGCGAGATGGGCAAGGGCGTCGATGTCTTCTTCGTGGGGCGCGCGCATGACGAGCCTTTCCGATAACAAGACAGGGCAATCGGTCCTTAACCGCTCCGGCCTCAGCCGTTCCATGGGAGACCGCTGGTCTTCCCGGGGAGACCGTGATTGGTCTGCCCTTAACAATTCGCCTTGCATGTTCAGTCCTCCTGTTTGGACAAAGAAAAAGGGGAGATGGCGCCCCATCTCCCCTGTTTTCTGGACTGAACCTGGTACGGCCAGCCGGGTCGATGAGACGCCGGCTGTTTTAGAGCGCTACCGGCTTATTCCGCTGCTTCCGCTTTCGGCATGACAGACACGTAGACGCGACCGTTGGCCTTGGTTCGGTAGTTCACATTGCCGGCGGTAAGCGCAAAAATCGTGTGATCCTTGCCGAGGCCGACGTTGGAACCCGGATGCCACTGCGTCCCGCGCTGACGCACGAGGATGTTGCCTGCGATGACGGCTTCGCCGCCGAACTTCTTCACGCCAAGGCGCTTGGATTCGGAATCGCGACCGTTGCGCGAGGAACCGCCAGCTTTTTTGTGTGCCATTGGAGTTCTCCTTTAAACCTGAAACCCGTTGATCTTACTTGGCAGCCACGATGTCCGTGATACGGACGACCGTGTGATGCTGACGATGGCCGCGCGAACGCTTCGAATTCTGACGGCGGCGCTTCTTGAAGGCGATGACCTTCTTGCCGCGGTTCTGCTCGACGACTTCTGCCTTGACAGAGGCGCCGGTGACGAAGGGCGCACCGATCGCAGCGTCGGCGCCTTCGCCGATCACGAGCACTTCGGTGAATTCAATGGAATCGCCAGCGGTGGCTTCCAGCTTTTCGATGGTCAGCACGTCGTTGGCTGCCACACGGTACTGTTTACCGCCGGTCTTGATGACTGCGAACATTTTTTATCCTTTCATGTTCGTTCCAGCTCTCCTCGCTACTTGAGCAAGGCGGCCGTCTTTTTATCAGTCGAAGTTAAGCAGGGATTTCAGAGGGAAACCTCGAACTCTTCCTGCCGGTGAAGTGTCCCACGCGAGCGCGAGACGAGCAAGGCACGGATTTCTCCAAACCTATTGCGCAGCCGAGATACGCGAGTGTCAAAAAGGTGTCAAGGCAAAAGGATGGAATGCTTCGACTTTTCGGCTTGCCAACCCGTCATATGCTCGTTATGAGAACGCCCGCGCCGAACAAGCGCCGACCTGACCGCGGAGAGGTGGCAGAGTGGTCGAATGCACCGCACTCGAAATGCGGCATACCTGCAAGGGTATCGTGGGTTCAAATCCCACCCTCTCCGCCACGTGGAACTTGGACCGTAGGTTTCCCCGCGATCTACCAATTTCTCTCAATCTTAGATGCCGCTGCCGAAATTGGCTGGGGCACTCTCGGCACATCCTTGCGGGAACTGCAAGGCAACGGGCACGAGCGCCTAGGCCAGCTGGGTGGGCGCCCGTGAGTCGAGCAAGCGCGATCTGTTTTAGCCGTTTCCTATTTCGTGGGTGCCGGCGGCTAAGGGGCTTGCCCAGTCAAGCACTTGCAGGCCAGGCACACGGGTGAACTCGCCTGTATTGGCGGTCACCAGCACCGTGCCGGCTCGGCGCGCTTGGGCGGCGATCAGCACATCGTACGGCCCGATCGGTGTGCCCTGTCTACGGAGATGGGCGCGAATATCCGCTGCTTCTTCTGCGTCGCCTTCATTGAAATCGATCAAAGAAATCCCGCTCGCAGCGATGAACAGGGCGATCTTCTCCTCGTTCGCGTGTCGGCGCTCGCTGGCTGCGGCACCATACATCAGTTCATGATAGACGATGATTGACAGGCCGAGCGGGGTTCCTGCATTTCGCGCCTCATCGAAGCGCTCGCGAACTTGACGTGGCCGTCCGTTCAACAGCGCGATTGCGGCATTGGTATCAAGGTGGATCATCAGTCGAACACGGCGCGGTCGGCTGGCATTGATGGCTGCTCACGACCTTCGGGCATGAAAGGCGTGTCGCCAACCTTGTCGATTGCCGCCCAAGGCATGGCGTTGTCTGCGTAGAGCGGTTCGAGGATCACTCGATTGCCGACGCGGCTGACCCGGACCTCCTTGCCTTCGAAGCGGAACTCTTTTGGCAGGCGCACGGCTTGGCTGCGCCCATGCGTGAACAGCTTGGCGGTCGCGCTCATGGTGAGAGACTCCCTTGGTAGATACTTCTCAATATCTATCATCTATTGAGAGCTGTGGTCAATTGATTCAGGTAGTGCAGGATCGGCTGTCCTCAGCTTCCCCGCCTGCAGTCGCAACCCTGGCATCTATATTCCGGCGTGATCGTCGGCTGCATCATCGCCGCCTCGACGCTGGAAGGCGGCAAGGAGACCGCCAAGAAGGTCATGGCCGCCATCGCCGCGCATCGCGAGGAATTCGAGTTCGAGCGTCATGCCGGCGGCCCGAACATGGATGTGACGCCGAACCAGATCATCGAGCGTCTGGAAAGCTACAGCGGCCTAACGCGGTAGACTCCAGAAGCCATGCTTCTTTCCATGTTGGCGCTTCAGTTCGGTGACATAGGCGTCGTGAGGCCGGGCGCTGCCGAAATCGTCGATATGAGGGGCGAGTGAGGCGCATTCCGCCAGGTGGCGCGCGGCGTGCCTGTAACGGCTGGATCGGCCGTAATCGAGAGCGAAGCCGATCATCGCCCGCAGCAGCATGGTTGCGGCGAGCGGGTATTTCTCCTGCAGTATCTCGGCGGCCGGTGTCATCAGCTCGTACAGGTTGCCGTCCAGTTCGGCCTGGCGCCTGGATATGAGTTTTGCTGCTTCGGCATGTGCGGGCCAGGTGAGGAAAAAGGCAAGCGCCGGGTGAACATCCGGAAAATCATGGACGAAGGCGAATGCCTTCTCCTCGGCCTCGATATCGTCGAAGTCGGGGAGCCTTCGCAGGAAAGCGCGAAGGTGCTCGCCATTCAGCGACTGCTCGAAGCATTGCCATTGATAGGCCCGCGCTTCCTCCCCCCGCCCCAGGGCGTCGAGCGCCTCGACGCGGGCGCGCTGCCATTCATAAGGCAGTTCGAACCGACCCCGGTGATCGGCGGCGTCCAAAATCTCCAATGCTTCGCCGGCGCGTCCAGCCAGGATCAAACGGTCGGCGATCTCGGTTGCGATCGTCGGCGCCCTTAACGTTTCTTTCGGCTGCTGGGCGATGAAGGCATCGACATCGTTCTCAGCATCGGCAATTTCCTGCAGAGCGATTCGCGCCGTCTGCTGCCGATGGCCGGCGTAGATCTCGTCCCTGAAGATCGGCCCATTGCCGCCCCAGCCGAAAATCTCCCGGTCGGCGTCGGCGGGCTTCTCCTCCGCTTCGTTCGACCATTGCACCAGAAGGCTCTTCAGCCGTTCCAGGCCGTCCTTGCCCAACGCCGGAACCATTTCGGCAATCAGCGGATCATATTGCCCGTGGTCGTTATCCTGCAGGGCATCGAAGACCTTGTCGGCAAGGATATCGACACCGATAGAAGCGGCGCTGGCGATGACGCCGGCATCGGCGCATGCCTGGTGGAACGTCTCGATGAACACGCTGTCGCCGCTGCTGGATCGCTCGAATATCGTGTGGGCGACGGCAAGGAATTGCCAGATGAGATCGAACGCTTCCTTCGGATCGTCGGCGGCGACGACCGTGACGATCGTAGATCGCTGCGTTTCGAGGTCGGCGTTAACAGCTTTCACCTTATGCCATTCGATGAAGCTGCGGGCTCGCGCGATGCTGGCGAGGCGCTTGCGCACCTCACGCGCCACTTCCGCACTGCCGTGATTGCCGGCAAGCTCCATGCGAAGCCGTCGTTTGTGGGCGGCGCTGCCAGTGCTGATTTCGATCAGCAGTTCGGCGAGACGCTGCGCGCCGAGAGCTTCCAGGTTTTTCGCGTTGAGAGTTGTCTTTGCTGCCATGACCACCGCTATCGTTTCAGGCGACAGTATCTCAGCGTTCCGGTCAGTCCAAGGTGCCGGGTGAGGAGACGCCGGGATAATTCCAGCTGCAGCCATACTGCGAATTCGTATGACTTTATCGGTGGTTAGTCTCGCCGAATCATCGCCGTTAGTTAAAAAATAACGCTGCCTCGTAACGACTCCTAAAGCCGGTTTTGGCACCTTCTTGCTATCGATATTTGCTTTCAAATTTTTCGGCTGGGGTTTGTCATGAGTCACAATAAAGACGCCTGGGTCAGCCAGCGCGCTTATTCACTGTGGGAATTTGAAGGCAGGCCGGATGGGCGCGGGGAAAGCCATTGGGCGCAGGCGCTGAGGGAATTCGAGCAGCTGGAATTGACCAAGGCCTCGCCCGATGGAAACGACCTCATCGAGAAGCTGAAGGCAGCCGGGCGGCTGATGCGGGTCTATGACGAGCCGGCTCCCGCCGCCGTCGATGACGACGGCCGGCAGCTGAAAGCGGCCCGTTAAGTCGTCGGCCGCTTCGCGACTATTCAGCGGCATTCCAGGCGCACGATCGGCCTTGTCGGCAGGCGTCTTGCCACTTCGGCGAAACCTTCATCAAGAAACATGGCGAGCGCTCCCGGATAAAGGTCGCCCACTCTCGACGCGCGGTGCTGGTCGAGGGGGTAAGCCTCGAGGCATTCGGCGCCGTTTGCCCTTGCAAATTCGACCGTATGGTTCAAGAGCAGCCGCGACAGGCCCTGCCGCCGGAATGGTTTGCGGACGATGAAGCAAGTGATCGACCAGACCGGCCTGTCATCGACCGCGGCAAAGGGTTTCGAGCGGCGCAGCCGGTCGAAGACAATACGCGGCGCCACGCCGCACCATCCGGCCGGCTCGTCTTGGCAATAGCCGAGAATGCCCGGCGGGCGCGGCTGGGCGAGCAGGCTTCGAAACCAGCTGCGATTTCCCTCGCCCCATCCGGCCTTGTCGTCGGCATTCGGAAGATACCAGTAGGCGCAGCGGCAATTGCGGCCGTCTGCGCAATCGTCGAACACCGCTTCTATATCGGCCAGGCGGTCTGTTGTGGCGGGGACGAAAGCGAAACGATCCTGCATGCCGGGAAATTATGGCGCGGGCGGGCGGTCGGCAAGCGATCGCGCCCGGCCCGTCCGATCACGGCTGGCGAGCGGCCCAGTTCAGGCCGCGCCGCAGGATGAGGGGCATGTAGGGATGGTCGAATTCGGCGGCGACATGGCCGAGCGCGGAATAGAAGATGCGGCCGGCGCCGAAATGGCGCTTGAAGACAACAGGCATCACGACGTTGCGGGCGGCAGGATCATAGGCGCCGGTGAAGGTGGTGGTCGCCAGGATTTCGACTGTGGGATCGTAATGCAGGTAATATTGCTCCGACCGGTAGTCGAAATCGGGAATGCCCTCCATGACCGGATCATTCTGGCGGGTGACGGCAACGCGGAAGTCGATGATGTTGCCGGGATGGGCGACCCAGGTGACGCCGGAGACATAGCGGAAAGCGGCGCTTTCCTTGAAGGAGGTGGCGAGCGCGCCGTGATGGCCGGCAAGCCCCAGCCCGCCGCGCACCGCTTCGACCAGGGCGCTGGCATGCGGCTTTTCGAGCGTTTCGCCGGTGATGATCGGCACCAGCAGGTCGGTTTTGGCAAGCGCCGGAGATCCGAATATGCCGAGATCGCCGGTGACCTCCACCGCAAAACCGTCCTTGCGCAGAAGATCGGCGACGATCTCGGCGCATTGCTCCGGCTCATGGCCTTGCCATCCGCCCCAAACGACCAATGCTTTCCTCATTCGCGTCCTCCCCGGCTGATGGCTGCGGACCGTTGCATCACATGGTGGTAAAGCCCCTTAAAACGGGCGATCATGCAAATCACGCGAATAATTCGCCAATCGCCGATCCGACAGAGAAGGCGGGGCCGGGGGCGTTCGGCATTTGACCTATTGTCCGTTCGCGCCTAGAGCGGTTCAGCTTTCATGGAACGCAGACTTTCCTGGAATTCCTCTATCGCAATTCCTTCTTTTTATTGACGTGTATCTCGTCTAGGTTTCTTTTATCTCTCGCTAATAATAAGGGTGGTGCATGGCAGGTGAAACGGTTCTTGTCGTCGGCGGCGCCGGTTATATCGGCTCGCATACGTGTCTCGACCTGGCGAACAAGGGCTACAAGCCTGTCGTCTTCGATAATTTTTCGAACGGCCATCGCGAGTTCGTCAAATGGGGGCCGGCCGAGGAAGGCGATATTCGCGATCGAGCCCGGCTGGACGAGGTGCTCGCCAAGCACAAGCCGGCGGCGATCCTGCATTTTGCGGCGCTGATCGAGGTCGGCGAATCGGTCAAGGATCCGGTTTCCTTCTATGAGAACAATGTCATCGGCACGTTGACGCTGCTTTCGGCGGCGCAGGCGGCGGGCGTCAACGCCTTCGTCTTCTCCTCCACCTGCGCCACCTACGGCTTGCCGCAGAGCGTGCCGCTCGACGAGACGCACCGGCAGGTGCCGATCAATCCCTACGGGCGGACGAAATATATCGTCGAGCAGGCGCTTGCCGATTACGACCAGTACCGGAGCCTGCGTTCGGTGGTGCTGCGTTATTTCAATGCGGCCGGCGCCGATTTCGAAGGCCGGATCGGCGAATGGCACCAGCCGGAGACGCATGCGATACCGCTGGCGATCGATGCCGCACTCGGCCGCCGCCAGGGCTTCAAGGTGTTCGGCAGCGATTACGAGACGCGCGACGGCACCTGCGTGCGCGACTATATCCATGTGCTCGATCTTGCCGATGCGCATGTGCGCGCCGTCGAATATCTGCTGAAGGGCGGAGAGTCCGTCGCTCTCAACCTCGGCACCGGCACCGGCACCACGGTCAAGGAATTGCTCGGTGCGATCGAAGAGGTGTCGAACCGGCCTTTCCCAGTGGAATATATCGGCCGGCGCGAAGGCGATTCGCATACGCTGGTCGCCAATAATGACAAGGCGCGCGACGTGCTCGGCTGGGTGCCGCAGTATGATCTCAGTCAGATCATCCGCTCTGCCTGGAACTGGCATGCAAAATCCAACCAACACTGAGCCCGGAATTGAGCCAGCCGGAATTGAGAGCGACCGCCGGCCGAATATCCTGCTGATCACGGCGGACCAGTGGCGTGGCGATTGCCTGTCTTCTGCCGGTCATCCCTGCGTGAAAACGCCCAATGTCGATGCGCTGGCGCGCCAGGGAACGCTCTTCCGGCGGCATTATGCCGGGGCGGCACCCTGCTCGCCGGCCCGGGCGACACTCTATACCGGCCTCTACCAGATGAACCACCGCGTCTGCCGCAACGGTTCGCCGCTCGATGCCCGCTTCGACAATCTGGCGCTGGCCGCCCGGCGGGCGGGCTATGACCCGACGCTGTTCGGCTATACGGATACGGCGCCCGATCCGCGCGGTATGGATGCCAATGACCCGCATCTAACGACCTATGAAGGCGTGCTGCCGGGCTTTACCTCACGCCAGCTGCTGCCGGAGCATGAAAGGCAGTGGCTCTCCTGGCTCAGGTCCCGTGGTCATCGGGACGCCGTCAGCCGCGACATTCATATTCCCGTCGGCGCGCGCGCCGGCGACATTTCCGATGCGGCGCCGGCCTATTCCAGCGAGGAGACCCAGACGGCCTTCCTGGCCGGCGAGTTCATCCGCTGGCTGGGTGAGCAGGATCGGCCGTGGTTTGCGCATGTGTCTTTCCTACGTCCGCACCCGCCCTTTTCCGTGCCGGAGCCGTTCAACCGGATGTTCAGGCCCGGTGAGGGGCCGGCTTTTGCACGGGCGGCAAACGCCCAAGCCGAAGAGGCAAGTCATCCCTATCTCGCCTATGCCATGCCGCGCACCGGCAAGAGCAGTTTCATCCACGGTGCGACGGGGCCGCTCAGCGACTGGAACGGCGAGGATTTCGCGGCGATCCGGGCGATCTATTACGGCATGATCGCAGAGGTCGATGCGCAGCTCGGCCGGATCTGGCAGGCGCTGAAGGATGCGGGCGCCTGGGACGATACGCTTATCGTCTTCACGTCGGACCATGCCGAGATGGCGGGCGATCACTGGACGCTGGGGAAGGGCGGCTTCTTCGACGGCAGCTATCATATTCCGCTTGTCATTCGCGATCCTGCAAGCGGTGCCGCCGGCGGGATCGTCGACGATTTCACCAGTGCCGCGGATATTTTTCCGACGCTTTGCCAAAGGCTTGGCATCGAGGCGAAGAACGGGCTCGACGGCCGATCGCTCATGCCGTTCGTCGAGGGCGGCAGCGCGGAAGGCTGGCGGGACGCGGCATTCTGGGAATTCGATTTCCGCGATATCGCCCGGGGCGAGACGGAGCGGCATTTCGGGCTCAGATCGAACGAATGCAATCTCGCGGTGATCCGCGATGCGCGGTTCAAATATGTGCATTTTGCCGCCTTGCCGCCGCTGCTCTTCAATCTCCACGACGATCCGATGGAGCTCGACAATCTCGCGGCCGATCCGGCCTATGCGGCGACCCGGCTTGACTATGCCGAAAAGCTGCTGTCGCTGCGGGCGCGGCATCTCGACCAGACGCTCGCCTATACCGAGCTGACGGAAAAAGGGCCGGTGACGCGCCGGCCCTGACGTCTTTTACCCGAGGTAATCGCGCTTGCCGATCGGCGCACCCTGGTTGCGCAGGATGGCGTGGGCTGTGGCGACGTGGAAATAGAAGTTCGGCAGGGCGAAGACGGTGACATATTCGCTTCCCGGAAGCACGATGCCGCTCTTGCCCGGCAAAGTGATTTCACGCGTTTCCGTTCCCTCCAGCGCTTCCGGAGAGAAGCCGGCGAGATAGGCTTCGGTCTTTGCCAGGCGCTCGCGCAGCTCGTCGAAGGTCTTCTCATTGTCTTCGAACTTCGGGGCGTCGGTGGCGGTCAGCCTGGAGAGGGTGAATTTGGCGCTGTCGCTGGCGCGCTGATACTGGCCGGAGAGCGGCAGCATGTCGGGCGCAAGGCGGGCGGCGACCAGGACGGCGGGATCGATATTCTTCTCCTTCGCATAGGCTTCGGCCTTGTCGAGATAGGTTTTCAGGCTGGCAAGGCCGCGCTGAAACATCGGAACGGTGAGGCGATAGATCGAAATGGACATTTGTCCTGTCTCCAAAATCTTTAAATGACCGGCCGCATCGAGAAATCGAAGACGCCTGCGGCCCGGCCTTGTCCTCGACTTCCCATAGATGGATGCGGCCTTCGCCTTTCACAACAGCGGCAATGCGGGCACCGATCGTGAAGTCCGTGGCATTGCAGCTCTATCCGTGCCTCGTCGCCGCTAAAGAGGCTTGACGCCGTTCCCAGAAAATGGAATGAATATTCCGAAGAGCAAATTTTACGGTTTGTTTGTTCCGTTTTAAGCGGAGCACCGCAGGAGAGGCGGCGAGAAAATTCCGGCTCCAGGGCAAATGCCTGGGGCTCCGGCGTGAGGAGGGTGCAGCCGGGCACCATTTGTGGAGGAAGTGAAAATGAAAAAGTTTATCCTGGGCACTGCGATGGCGCTCGTCATGTCGACGGCCGCGCACGCGGAAACCGTCGGCGTCTCGATGGCGAAGTTCGACGACAACTTCTTGACCGTTCTGCGCAACGGCATGACCGATTATGCAAAGACGCTTTCCGGCGTGACGCTGCAGGTCGAAGACGCACAGAACGACGTTTCCAAGCAGCAGAGCCAGATCCAGAATTTCATCGCCTCCAAGGTCGATGCCATCATCGTCAACCCTGTCGATACCGACGCGACCACGGCAATGTCCAAGCTCGCCGCCGACGCCGGCATTCCGCTTGTCTACGTCAACCGCCAGCCGGTCAACGTCGACACGCTGCCGGACAAGCAGGCCTTCGTGGCCTCCAACGAGCAGGAATCCGGCACGCTGGAAACCAAGGAAATCTGCCGCATTCTCGGTGGCAAGGGCAAGGCCGTCGTCATCATGGGCGAGCTTTCCAACCAGGCTGCACGCATGCGCACCCAGGACGTCCATGACGTCGTCAAGACCGATGAATGCAAGGGCCTTGAGATCGTCGAAGAGCAGACAGCCAACTGGGACCGCACCCAGGGCGCCGACCTGATGACCAATTGGCTGTCCAGCGGCATCGAATTCGACGCCGTGATCTCCAACAACGACGAAATGGCGATCGGCGCCATCCAGGCGCTGAAGGCTGCCGGCAAGGACATGACCAAGGTCGTCGTCGGCGGCGTGGACGCCACGCAGGACGCGCTTGCCGCCATGCAGGCCGGCGATCTCGACGTCACCGTCTTTCAGGACGCTGCCGGCCAGGGCAAGGGTTCGCTCGACACGGCGCTCAAGCTCGCCAAGGGCGAAAAGACCGAGAAGAAGGTTTATATTCCCTTCCAGCTCGTCACGCCTGCCAACGTCAAGGACTTCGTCACCAAGAACTGAGACGAGTGCCAACAGGATGCGGGCTCTGCCCGCATCCTTTCCGCCTGTCCGTATTTGGAGGAGATGAGATGGCCGTCAGCCCGACAACCATGGCCGCCGTGCGTGCGAGCGGCGCAGTTCCGAATGCGGAATATCTGCTGAGCGCCGAGGGCGTTCGCAAGGAATTTCCCGGTGTCGTCGCCCTCGACGACGTGCAATTCCGGCTGAAGCGCGCCTCCGTGCATGCGCTGATGGGCGAAAACGGCGCCGGCAAATCGACGTTGATGAAGATCCTTGCCGGCATTTACATACCCGACAAGGGTGATATCCGCCTGAAAGGCGTCGAGATTCGGCTGAAATCTCCGCTCGACGCACTGGAAAACGGCATTGCCATGATCCATCAGGAACTGAACCTGATGCCGTTTATGACGGTCGCGGAAAATATCTGGATCCGCCGCGAACCGAAGAACCGCCTCGGTTTCGTCGATCACGGCGTCATGCATCGCATGACCGAGGAACTGTTTACCCGGCTCAATATTGATATCGATCCCGATATCGAGGTCCGGCATCTGTCGGTCGCCAACCGGCAGATGGTCGAGATCGCCAAGGCGGTCTCCTATAATTCCGATGTGCTGATCATGGACGAGCCGACCTCGGCACTGACGGAGCGCGAGGTCGAGCATCTCTTCCGCATCATCCGCGACCTCAGGGCCCAGGGCATCGGCATCGTCTATATCACCCACAAGATGAACGAGCTTTTCGAGATCGCCGACGAATTCTCCGTCTTCCGTGACGGTCGATATATCGGCACGCATGCTTCGACCGACGTCACCCGCGACGACATCATCCGCATGATGGTCGGGCGCGAAATCACCCAGATGTTTCCGAAAGAAGAGGTGCCGATCGGCGAGGTCATGCTCTCCGTCAAGGATCTTTGCCTCAACGGCGTCTTCAAGGACGTCTCCTTCGAGGTGAGGGCGGGCGAGATCCTCGGCGTGGCCGGCCTTGTCGGTTCGGGGCGATCGAATGTCGCCGAAACGCTGTTCGGCGTGACGCCGGCAAGCTCCGGCTCGATCGAGCTCTACGGCAAACCGGTGACGATTTCTTCGCCGACCGAGGCTATCCGCCACCAGATGGCGTTCCTGACCGAGGACCGCAAGGATACCGGCTGTCTGCTGATCCTCGATATTCTCGAAAATATGCAGATCGCCGTTCTGCAGGACAGATATGTCAAGGGCGGTTTCGTGCAGCAGGGCGCGATCGAGGCGACCTGCGAAGACATGGCGAAAAAGCTGCGGGTGAAAACGCCCAATCTTTACGAGCGGGTGGAAAATCTTTCGGGCGGCAATCAGCAGAAAGTGCTGATCGGGCGCTGGCTGCTCACCAATCCGCGGATCCTGATTCTCGACGAGCCGACGCGCGGCATCGATGTCGGCGCCAAGGCGGAAATCCACCGGCTGGTGACGGAGATGGCGCGAAACGGCGTGGCCGTCATCATGATCTCGTCCGAAATGCCCGAGGTTCTCGGGATGAGCGACCGCATCATGGTCATGCATGAGGGACGCGTAACCGGTTTCCTCAATCGCGATGAAGCAACGCAGATCAAGGTGATGGAGCTGGCTGCGCAGTGATGCGCCGCCTGCGATCGTCCAAGGGAGGTTTGACATGACTACCAAGGCAGCAGAGGGCGCGGCTCCGCTCGCGACCCGGCAAAGGCGGCGGCGTATGCCGCCCGAGCTCAGCATCTTCCTCGTGCTTGTCGGCATCGCGCTCATTTATGAAGCGCTCGGCTGGATGTTCATCGGCCAGAGCTTCCTGATGAATTCGCAGCGCCTGACGATCATGATCCTGCAGGTCTCCGTCATCGGCATCATCGCAGTCGGCGTCACGCAGGTCATCATAACAGGCGGCATCGATCTTTCCTCCGGCTCGGTCGTCGGCATGACGGCGATGATCGCGACAAGCTTTGCCCAGTCGTCGACCTGGGGACGGGCGGTCTTTCCCTCGCTGACCGACCTGCCGGCTCTCGTGCCGATCATGATCGGCCTGCTGATCGGGGCGGCGGCGGGCCTGGCGAATGGCGCGCTCATTGCCTACACCAAGATCCCTCCGTTCATCGCGACGCTCGGCATGTTCGTATCGGCCAGAGGTGTGGCGAAGTGGTATACGAAGGGCCAGCCGGTTTCCGGGATCACCGAGCAGTTTCACTTCATCGGCACCAAAGCCTGGCCTGTTGTCGTCTTCCTGGTCGTCGCGCTGATCTTTCATATTGCGCTGCGCTACACCCGCTACGGCAAGTTCACCTATGCCATCGGCGCCAACCCGCAGGCCGCGCGCGTATCCGGCATCAATATCGAGGCGCATCTCGTCAAGGTCTATGTGATTGCCGGATTGCTTGCCGGTCTCGCCGGGATCGTTACGGCGGCACGCGCCGAAACCGCGCAGGCTAGCATGGGCGTCGGCTATGAACTCGATGCGATCGCGGCGACCGTCATTGGCGGCACCTCGCTCACCGGCGGCGTCGGGCGCATCACCGGCACCGTGATCGGCACCATCATCCTCGGCGTCATGACATCGGGCTTCACCTTCCTCAGGATCGACGCCTATTACCAGGAGATCGTCAAGGGCTTCATCATCGTCGCGGCTGTCGTCATCGACGTCTACCGACAGAAGAAGCGCCGCAAGCACTGATCCGGCGATACGATCGATGATTTTTGCGGGGGCTTCGGCCCCCGTTCCATTTCGGCGTCGATGACGGATTTCTAAAAAAAGAGGTGGCGAATTCCGTCAGCTTTCCTATTCTGCCGGTTCATTCGCCCTCTACAGCGCCATGCGTCCGAAAAGACGTGCAAAGACGCTGCAGCACTTTGAATGCTGCGTAATTCTATTCTTAAATCGAACCCGATTTAAGGGATTGTGCGGTAGGGCAGCGCAGGAAGACAGATGCAATTCGTATTTGACGGTCACAACGACGTTCTCCTTCGACTTTGGACACATGCAAAAGACGGCAGCGACCCGATCGCGGAATTCGCGGACGGTACGACGGTCGGCCATATCGATGCGCGCCGGGCGAGAGACGGCGGCCTTTCCGGCGGTCTCTGCGCCATCTACATTCCCTCGGGCGATCTCGTCTTCGCCGATCCGGATGCCGAGGGTCGTTATATCACGCCGATGGCGGCTCCTCTCGATCCGCTGCCGTCCCTTGCCATCGCTACTGAAATGGCGGCGATCGCGCTGCGGCTCGACCAGGCCGGCGCCTGGCGGCTCTGCCGGACGGTGAAGGATATCCGCGGCGCCATGGCGGAAGGTATTTTTGCCGCCGTCTTGCATATGGAAGGCTGCGAGGCGATCGGCGCCGATCTTTCGGCGCTCGAAGTGTTCTATGCGGCGGGGCTGCGGTCGCTCGGGCCGGTCTGGAGCCGGCACAATGTCTTCGGCTACGGCGTGCCCTTCGCCTTCCCGATGTCGCCGGACACAGCCCCCGGCCTGACCGATGCCGGCTTTGCGCTGGTCAGGGAATGCAATCGCCTCGGCATTCTGATCGACCTTGCCCATATCACCGAGAAGGGTTTCTGGGACGTGGCGAAAACGACGGACCAGCCGCTGGTCGCCAGCCATTCCAACGCCCATGCACTGACGCCGGTGGCGCGCAATCTGACGGACAGGCAGCTCGATGCGATCCGCGAAAGCCGCGGGCTCGTCGGCATCAACTATGCCACCGCCATGCTGCGTCCCGACGGCCGCTCGGACAGCGACACGCCGCTTGCCGATATGATCCGCCACATCGACTACCTCGTGAACCGCATCGGCATCGATTGCGTGGGCCTCGGATCGGACTTCGACGGTGCAACCATTCCGGAAGAAATCGGTGACGCGGCCGGCAATCAGAAGCTGATTGCCGCTCTCCGGGAGGTTGGATATGGTGAGGCCGATCTCACGAAACTTGCCCGTGAAAATTGGCTTCGTATTCTCGCACAAGCCTGGCGGGAGGACTACGCCTAAAGTGCCGCCCGCCTCTGGACGCGCTCGGAACGGACAATAGCTTTTATGGCATGACCGACAAAACGCTTCGTAATCAATCAAGAACAGG
The DNA here is from genome assembly GCF_000172795.2 of Rhizobium sp. CIAT894. Lineage (NCBI taxonomy): Bacteria > Pseudomonadati > Pseudomonadota > Alphaproteobacteria > Hyphomicrobiales > Rhizobiaceae > Rhizobium > Rhizobium sp. CIAT894. The sequence continues at coordinate 4,336,378 of NZ_CP020947.1, read as the reverse complement.
GGAACAGACCATGATGATCACCAAGCTCAGCCGCAATTTCCGCCTGCTTTCCGCAGGAGCCGCTCTTTCGCTTCTGATGATGGCCGCACCCTGCGCCTTCGCCGAAACGCCCAAGGACACGCTGGTCGAAGGTTTTGCCATCGACGATATCATCACGATGGATCCGGGCGAGGCTTTCGAGCTGTCGACCGCCGAAATCACCAGCAACAGCTACAGCCTGCTCGTCCGTCTCGACATGGACGACACCTCCAAGGTGAAGGGCGATCTGGCCGAGAGCTGGAGCGTTTCCGATGACGGTCTCACCTATACGTTCAAGCTGAGGCCCGGCATGAAATTCGCTTCGGGCAATCCAGTCACCGCCGAAGATGTCGCCTGGTCGTTCGAGCGCGCCGTCAAGCTCGACAAGAGCCCTGCCTTCATCCTCACCCAGTTCGGCCTGACCGGCGACAATATTGCCGAAAAGGCCAAGGCGGCCGATGCCAATACCTTCGTCTTCACGGTCGACAAGGCCTATGCGCCGAGCTTCGTGCTGAACTGCCTGACGGCGACGGTCGCCTCGGTCGTCGACAAGAAGCTGGTGCTGGAGCATGTGAAGGCGGTGACGCCGGATGCCGAGCACAAATACGACAATGATTTCGGCAATGAATGGCTGAAAACAGGCTATGCCGGTTCCGGCGCCTACAAACTGCGCGAATGGCGCGCCAACGAAGTCGTCGTGCTGGAGCGCAACGACAATTATTACGGCGACAAGGCGAAGCTCAACCGCGTCATCTACCGCTACATGAAGGAAAGTTCGGCGCAGCGCCTGGCGCTCGAAGCCGGCGATATCGACATCGCCCGCAACCTTGAGCCGGGCGATATCGACGCCGTTTCGAAGAACGCCGATCTGGCGACGACAAGCGCGCCGAAGGGCACGATCTATTATGTCAGCCTGAACAACAAGAACGAGAACCTGAAGAAGCCTGAGGTCCAGGAAGCCTTCAAATATCTGGTCGACTACGATGCGATCGGCGCGACCCTGATCAAGGGGATCGGCGAAATTCATCAGACCTTCCTGCCGAAGGGCCAGCTCGGCGCGCTCGACGAGAACCCCTACAAGCTCGATGTCGCCAAGGCCAAGGAACTGCTCGCCAAGGCCGGCGTGCCCGATGGTTTCTCGATCACCATGGATGTGCGCAACACGCAGCCGGTGACGGGTATTGCCGAATCCATGCAGCAGACGCTGGCGCAGGCCGGCGTGAAGATGGAAATCATTCCGGGCGACGGCAAGCAGACGCTGACCAAGTATCGCGCCCGCACCCACGACATGTATATCGGCCAATGGGGCTCGGATTATTTCGACCCGAATTCCAACGCCGATACCTTTACCGGCAATCCCGACAATTCCGATGCCGGCACGGTCAAGACGCTCGCATGGCGCAACACCTGGGAAGCGCCGGAACTCGACAAGCTCGCCAAGGCTGCACTTCTGGAACGCGACGCCGGCAAGCGCGCGGCCATCTACCAGGACATCCAGAAGAAATACCTGGCAAACAGCCCCTTCGTCTTCATCTTCCAGCAGACCGAGGTGGCCGGTTACCGCAAGAACGTGAAGGACTTCAAGCTGGGTCCGAGCTTCGACACCAACTTCGTCGGCCCGATCGCCAAGGAATAATCCGGCAGGATTGATCGCTTGAGCACCTTGGGAATAACGCGGGAGGCACGGCCCCGAAAGGGCCGGGCCGGTCCCTTCGCAAAGGCGGCAGGCCGGTTCCTGTTTGCCGCCGTCACCACCTATTTCGGCCTGCTGGCCGTTACATTCTTCATCGGCCGCGTCGTGCCGATCGATCCCGTGCTCGCCATCCTCGGCGACCGCGCGCCCACCCATGTCGTCGAACGCGTGCGCCAGGAGATGGGCTTCAACCTGCCGCTCTATCAGCAGTTCTTCCTCTATATCAAAGGCGTCCTGTCCGGCGATTTCGGCAATTCGGTGCTGACGACCAATCCCGTGATGGTCGATATTCGCCGGGCATTCCCGGCGACGGTCGAACTCGCAACGCTTGGAACGCTGATCGGCGCTTTCGTCGGCGTGCCGCTCGGCGTTCTCGCCGCCGTGCGCCGCGGCAGCTTTGCCGACCAACTGGTGCGCGTCATCGGCCTGATCGGTTATTCGGTGCCGATCTTCTGGCTGGCGCTGATCTCGCTCGTCATCTTCTATGCGCAACTGCGCTGGGTAGCCTTTCCCGGCCGCATCGATATCGTCTTCGAATATACATTCACGCCGATCACCGGCTTTTATCTCTTGGACAGCGCCTGGCAGGGGCAATGGGACGTCTTCTACGACGTCTTCCGCCACATCATCCTGCCCGCGTCGCTGCTCGGCTATTTCTCGCTCGCCTATATCAGCCGGATGACGCGCAGCTTCATGCTGAACGAGCTTTCGCAGGAATATATCGTTGCCGCACGCGCCAAGGGACTTTCGGAAACGCGGGTGATCTGGGGCCATGCGCTGCGCAATGCCGCCGTGCCGCTCGTCACCGTCATCGCGCTTTCCTATGCCGGCCTGCTGGAAGGATCGGTGCTGACCGAGACCGTCTTTTCCTGGCCGGGCATCGGGCTGTACATCACCAATTCGCTGCAGAACGCCGATATGAACGCCGTGCTCGGCGGCACGATCGTCATCGGCACGGTCTTTATCGGCATCAACCTTCTGTCCGATCTTCTCTACCGGACGCTCGACCCGAGGACGCGCAACCGATGACGGCCCCTGTCAGCCCATCTGCCCCGATGAGCCGCCGCGAATGGCTGCTGTCCGACCGGCCGCAATCGCGCCTGCAGGCCCGCCTCGGCCGCGCCTACGTCACCTGGCGGCAGTTCACGGCCAACAGGCTTGCCGTCGTCGGCCTGATGATTATCGTGGCGCTGCTTTTCATCGCCGCTTTCGCCGATCTCCTCGCCACCCACAATCCGGTCGTCGGTGATCTCCGCAATGCCCGGCTGCTGCCGCCGGGAACGAGCGGCTTCCTGCTCGGCACCGACGACCAGGGCCGCGACATCTATTCGCGGCTGATCTACGGATCGCGGTTGACGCTGTTCGTCGTCGTGCTCGTCGCCGTCATCTCGGCGCCGATCGGACTGATCGTCGGCACGGTCTCCGGTTATGCCGGCGGCTGGGTGGATGCGACGCTGATGCGCATCACCGATATTTTCCTCGCCTTTCCGAAGCTGGTGCTGGCGCTCGCCTTCGTCGCCGCCCTCGGCCCCGGCATCCAGAACGCGATCATCGCCATCGCCATCACCTCCTGGCCGCCCTATGCCCGCATCGCCCGCGCCGAAACGCTGACGGTCAGGCGGTCCGACTATATCTCGGCGGTAAAGCTGATGGGGGCTTCGCCGCTGCGCATTGTCGTGCGCCACGTCATGCCGCTCTGCATTTCCTCGCTGATCGTGCGGGTGACGCTCGACATGGCGGGCATCATCCTGACGGCGGCCGGTCTCGGCTTCCTTGGCCTCGGCGCGCAGCCGCCGCTGCCGGAATGGGGCGCCATGATCGCTTCCGGCCGGCGCTTCATCCTCGATCAATGGTGGGTGGCGGCGATGCCGGGCATTGCCATCCTCATCGTCAGCCTCGGCTTCAATCTCCTGGGCGACGGCCTGCGCGATGCGCTCGACCCGAAGGAGAGCGGCCAATGACGGCACTTCTGACGGTCGACAAGCTCAAGGTCAGCTACCCCACCCGCACCGGCGTGATCGAGGCCGTGCGCGGCGTCTCCTTCACGCTCGGCAGGGAAAGGCTCGGCATCGTCGGCGAATCCGGTTCCGGCAAGTCGCAGACCGGCCGGGCGATCATGGGATTGACGCCGAAACACGGCCTCGTCACCGCCGACAAGCTTGAATTCAACGACATCGACCTCCTCAAGGCCTCCGCCGGGCAAAGGCGCAGGCTGCGCGGCAAGCGTATCGCCATGATCCTGCAGGATCCGAAATATTCGCTCGATCCGGTGATGACGATCGGCCGGCAGATCTGCGAAACGCTGCGCACGCATGAGAAGGTCGGCAAGGCGGAGGCGCGCGAACGCGCGCTCGCCATGCTGGAAGCGGTGCAGATCCGCGATCCCCAGCGCGTCTTCGACCTGCACCCGCATGAGGTCTCGGGCGGGATGGGGCAGCGCGCGATGATCGCCATGATGCTGATCGCCGGACCTGAACTGCTGATTGCCGACGAGCCGACCTCGGCGCTCGACGTGACGGTGCAGCTCGATGTGCTGCGGATCATGGACAGGCTTGTGTCGGAGCGCGGCATGGGGCTGATCTTCGTCTCGCACGATCTGCGGCTGGTCTCCTCCTTCTGCGACCGCGTCATCGTCATGTATGCCGGCAAGATCGTCGAGGAGCTGGCGGCCGCCGATCTGAAACATGCGCAGCATCCCTATACGCAGGGTCTGTTGAACTGCATGCCCGAGATCGGGGCCAGCCGCCACCCGCTGCCGGTGCTCGACCGCAGGCCGGAGTGGGCGGCATGAGCGCAACTCTCGAGGTCGACAATTTCAGCGTCGTCTATGACGAATTCCATGCGCTGAAGGACGTCAGCATCACCGTCCAGGGCGGTGAATCCTTCGGTCTCGTCGGCGAATCCGGCTCGGGAAAGTCGACCCTGCTGCGGGCCGTCGCCGGGCTTGCGCCGATCAGCGGCGGCGCGATCAACATCGACGGCGAGGCGCTGAAGGGTTCGAAACGCAGCAAAGCCTTCTACCGGCGCGTGCAAATGGTCTTCCAGGATCCTTACGGTTCGCTGCATCCGCGCCAGACGATCGACCGGCTCCTGCTCGAACCGCTTGCCATCCACGACATCGCCGACGGCGAGAGACGCATCGCCCGGGCGCTCGACGAGGTCGGCCTCGGCAATGGTTTCCGTTTCCGCTACCCGCATCAGCTTTCGGGCGGCCAGCGGCAGCGCGTGGCGATCGCCCGGGCGCTGATCGTCGAACCGTCGATCCTGCTGCTCGACGAGCCGACATCGGCGCTCGATGCCTCGGTGCAGGCCGAGGTGCTGAACCTGCTGGAGCAGATCCGGCGCGACCGCAAGCTCACCTTCGTGATGGTGAGCCATGATCTCGGCGTCATCACCCATATGTGTGAAAGGCTCGCCGTCATGCGCAACGGCGCCGTCGTCGAACGATTGAGCTCGCAAGACCTGGCGAGCGGTGCCGTGCATGAGGACTACACGCGAAATTTGATGATCGCGAGCAAGGGCTTCGTCAAAGCGTGAAAGGCAATCTTTTCAAATATTTGAAAAGAAAAGGCTCGTGGCGGCGTTAAGGATAACGTTTTGCTAAAAGACGACCATTCAACTAGACTATTGACAGCTGCCTTGCTTCTGTCATGATCCTGTTAACGTTTGTTAGCTTTCGTGATCGATGGAGGTTGAAGCATGTTCTTTCTCGGTGGGATGACCATGGGCTACCTCGATCCTCCCGTTAAAGCCGACCATAGGGAACAGGTTTCAACGTCCATTCCCGCGGAGAAGGACCGTCGGCTGATCGAGGTCCCCGCCAACGCCCCTCAGAGCGAGGACGCCGTCGAGCGTTCGTGGATCTGGGCATGGCGCACGCTCTGCTAATACAGGCGCTGCGAAAGGGCTGGTTGAATTTTCTCTTCCGTTCGCTCTAGACGGAATTTTATCTCTACCTACCTGATAGAGAATATAAGAAAAGAAACGCGAGCCGCACAACCGGCCGCATGAGAAACAACGGAGGCGACATATGGCAGATCTGGGTATTTCGCATACTCACGTGAACCAGTATGGTTCCGTATCGAAGAAGTCGCTCACCACACGTCACCGGCTTCAGACGGTGCTCCATGGAGCAATCTTCACGGCGGCATTCCTGTTCGTCGTGGCCATGGTTTGCGGCGTCGTCGGCTAACCGGCGTGTGACAAGCGTCGGCCAGTGCCGGCGCTGCGGCGGTTTCCGTCCTTATCGAATTCCGGCACATCCGGTCTGTCCCGGCATTCTCCTGACACTCGAATGGCGAGGGTCGGCATACTGATTCCCATTCATCCTCTTCGCACCGCACTTTCCTCAAGGCATGTGCCTGGGCGTGACAAGGCTCGGCCAGCACCGATCCTGTCCGTCCGGAAAACGGCGTGAAATGCAGGCTGCTTTAAGCGCCGCCGAAAGAAGAAAGACGCGTGGTCTTGCGATCATGCGTCTTCTCTTTTCGTGAAATCGAAGCGCTGCTGCATTGTCCGGGACCGCTTCCGGTCGCGTGCGCACGGGGCAGCCGCGTGTGCCTCTTGACTTGAATTATCCTGATAGTGTCCAATTTTCGACATGGCTTTCGCGGAGAGGGTAGCGATGGTCTCGATCATCCGTCGGGCTGTGCCCTGGACGGGGGGCTTAGCCCGTTCGCATCACTTGCCGAAATGTCATTTATCCCGGCTTCATCGATCTTCGAAGAATCGGGCTCCGTTCATGTCGCAGTCATGATAAGCAGTGCAAAAGGCTGAGCAAAACAGCCATAACTTTGTTTGGATCCAGAACCGAACCCATGTCTATTTCTAATCTTTCTCCGAGCCTTCCGCGCGAACCCGAGACCAAGCAGATCGATCACAACGATTCGATCCGCTCGACCTATCTTGCCATCGAGGACATCAAGGCGATGGGCGATGCGGTCGCCCGCAGCGGCGTCGACAAGCTGCCGGCTTTCGCTCCCTTCGATTTCTTCGCGCGCCACAAGGAAAACGAGAAGGAAATCCTGCGCGTCTACCGAACCACGGCGACCGACGTCGAAGCCGGTGAGACGATCACGCCGGCGGCGGAATGGCTGCTGGATAATCATTATATCGTCGAAGAGGCGATCCAGGAGGTGCGGCGCGACTTCCCCCGCCGCTTCTATCGCGAATTGCCGACCATGGTCGTCGGCGGTGTCGAGGTGCCGCGCACCCTCGTGCTTGCCTGGCTCTACGTCGCCCATACCCACAGCACGATCTCGCAGGAAAGCCTGACGGCGCTGGTCGACGGTTTTCAGGCCAGCGAGACGCTGAGGATCGGCGAACTCTGGGCGTTGCCGTCGCTTGTGCGCTATGTGCTCGTCGAAAACCTTCGCCGCATTTCCAGCCGCGTCGAAGCCAGCCGCCGCATGCGCCGCCGCGCCAACGAGGCGGCCGACGAACTGGTGCGCCTGACCGATCCGGCCGGGGCGGCCAGCTATCTGAAGACGCTGGAGCCGCTTGCCGAGGACAATACCTTCTCGACACAGTTCCTCTACCGCCTGCGCGACGGCTCGCAGACGTCGAGCCTGGCGATCACCTGGCTCGATGAGCGGCTGGAAGAGCTCGGCCGCAACACCGAAGAAGCGACGACGGCGGAACACAGCCGCCTCTCCTCCGGCAACGTGACGATGGGCAACATCATCCGCAGCCTTCGCGAGATCGACGATGCCGAATGGTCGGTCTGGGTCGAGCAGGTCAGCCATGTCGACAAGCTGCTCTGGGAGCATTCCGACTACGGCATCCTCGATTCGGGCTCGCGCAACAAATACCGCAAACAGATCGAAAAGCTGGCCAAGCGCTCGCCGCTGACGGAAATGGAAATCGCCCAGCTGGCGCTCGACATGACGGATGCCGCCAAGGCCTCCGACGAGCCGCAGCCGCATGAACCGAATGTCGGCGGTTTCCTGTCCGGCGCGCAGCGGCCGAAGCTCGAGGCGCGGGCGAATTACCGCCCGACGTTCATCCAGCATTTCGTGCGCGCGGTGCGCCAGTTCAACTGGCTGGCCATTGCCGTGCCGGTCATGCTGCTGACGATCATCGCCATGGCGATCGTCGGCCGGTTCATGGCGAATGCCGGCATGGGGCCGATCGAAATCGCCCTGCTGCTGATCATGTTCTCACTGCCGGCGTCGGAGGGGGCGACAGGTCTCTTCAATACCGTGCTGTCCTTCTTCGTGACGCCGGCGCGCCTCGTCGGATACGAGTTCAAGGAAGGCATTCCGGAGGATGCGCGCACGCTGCTCGTCGTGCCCTGCCTGATCTCGAACCGCGACAGCGTCGACGACCACGTGCGCAATCTCGAGGTTCATTATCTCGCCAACCCGCGCGGCGAGCTCTATTTCGCGCTGCTCAGCGACTGGCCGGACAGCGACACCGAGGAAACGCCCGCCGATCTCGAAGTGCTCGATTATGCAAGACGCGAGATCGCCAATCTTTCCGCCCGCTATGCCTATGACGGCAAGACGCGTTTCTATCTGCTGCATCGCCGCCGTCTGTACAATCCCGCCGAAGGCGTGTGGATGGGCTGGGAGCGCAAACGCGGCAAGCTGCACGAACTCAACATGCTGCTGCGCGGCGACCGCGACACGACCTATCTGCCGGGTGCCAATGCCGTGCCGGCCAATGTGCAATATGTCATGACGCTCGATGCCGACACGCGCCTGATGCGCGATGCCGTCACCAAGCTCGTCGGCAAGCTCTATCATCCGATCAATCGTCCGGTCATCAATCCGAAAACCGGCCGTGTCGAAAGCGGCTACGGCGTGCTGCAGCCGCGCGTCACCCCGTCGCTGACGACGGGCAAGGACGCTTCGGTCTTCCAGCGCGTCTTTTCGATCAACCGCGGCCTCGACCCTTACGTCTTCACCGTTTCCGACGTCTACCAGGATCTCGCCGGCGAAGGCACCTTCACCGGCAAGGGCCTCTATCATGTCGATGCCTTCGAAGCGTCGCTGAAGGGCCGGATCGACGAGAATTCCGTGCTCAGCCACGATCTTCTCGAAGGCTCGATGGCGCGCTGCGCGCTCGTCACCGATCTCGAGCTGGTTGAGGATTTCCCGATCCGCTACGAGGTCGAAACCTCGCGACAGCATCGCTGGGCGCGCGGCGACTGGCAACTGCTGCCCTATATGTTCAATCCGAAATACGGTGTCACGGCGCTCGGCCGCTGGAAGATGTTCGACAATCTGCGCCGTTCGCTGACGCCGATCGCCTGGTTCTTCGCCTCCGTGCTCGGCTGGTATTTCATGGGTCCGCTCGGCGCGCTCATCTGGCAGATCCTGCTGATCTTCTGCCTCTTCGTCGCGCCGACGCTGTCGCTCATCAACGGCATCATTCCGCGCACCAGCGATATCATCGCCCGCGCCCATCTCTATACGGTCTGGTCCGATATCACGGCCGCCAATGCGCAGGTCGCATTGCGGATCGTCTTCATCGCCGATTCCGCGGCCATGATGGCGGATGCGATCGGCCGTTCGCTCTACCGCCTGTTCGTCAGCCGCAAGCTGATGCTGCAGTGGCGGACCGCCGCCAGCGTTCAGGCCGGCGGCCAGGGCACGCTGATCTCCTATTACAAGCAGATGTGGCATGCACCGGTGCTGGCGCTGCTGGCGCTCGGTTTTGCCGCCCTGCCCGGCGGCAGCGCCTTCGTCGTCGGCATTCCCTTCGCGCTGTTGTGGATCCTCTCGCCTGTCGTCGCCTGGTATGTCAGCCAGTCGGCGGAGACCGAGGACCGGCTCGAGGTCGCCGATTCGGTATCGAGCGAACTGCGCAAGATCGCCCGGCGCACCTGGCGTTATTTCGAGACCTTCACCACGGCCGAGCAGAATTACCTGCCGCCGGACAATATCCAGGAAACGCCGCATGTGATCGTCGCGGCGCGTACCTCGCCGACCAATATCGGTGTCTATCTGCTTTCCGTCGTTTCCGGCCGGCAATTCGGCTGGTTCTCCTTCGAGGAGACGCTCGAACGGCTGGAACAGACGATCGCGACGATCGACAGAATGGAGAAATTCCGTGGCCATCTGTTCAACTGGTATCACACCGACACGCTGCAGACGCTCGGACCGCGTTATGTCTCGGCCGTCGACAGCGGCAATCTCGCCGGCCATCTGATCGCCATTTCGTCGGCCTGCCGCAACTGGGCGGAGGCGCCGTCCGCCCATATGCAGGGCAATCTCGACGGTGTCGGCGACACGGCCGGCATTCTCGGCGAAGTGCTGGCGGACCTGCCCGACGACCGCAAGACCGTGCGGCCGCTGCGCCGGCGCCTGGAAGAACGCATCGTCGGCTTCCAGAACGCGCTTGCCGCCGTCAAGCGCGAGCATGAATTCGCCTCGATCCGCATCATCAACCTCGCCGTTCTCGCCCGCGACATCGAGAAGCTCGCTGCCAATCTCGACCATGAGGTCAAGTCGAAGCAGAGCGAAGAGGTCACCCAATGGGCGGCATCCCTGGTGAAGGTCTGCGAGGCGCATATATCAGACAGCACCTTCGACCTCTCCAAGGTCGATGCGCTGAGGCCGCGGCTGGTGGCGCTGCGCGACAAGGCCCGCGATCTCGCCTTCTCGATGGATTTCGGCTTCCTGTTCCGGCCGGAACGGCGCCTGCTGTCGATCGGCTACCGCGTCGAAAGCGGTGAACTCGACCAGGCCTGCTACGATCTGCTGGCTTCCGAATGCCGTCTGACCAGCTTGTTCGGCATCGCCAAGGGCGACCTGCCGACGGAGCACTGGTACCGCCTCGGCCGCCAGGTCGTGCCTGTGGGTTCGCGCGGCGCGCTGGTCTCCTGGTCCGGCTCGATGTTCGAATATCTGATGCCACCGCTCGTCATGCAGGAGCGCGGCGGAGGCATTCTCAACCAGACCAACAACCTGGTCGTCGTCGAGCAGATGAATTACGCCCGCAAGCTCGGCATTCCGTGGGGCATTTCGGAAGCGGCCTTCAATGCCCGCGACCATAACCTCAACTATCAGTACACGAATTTCGGCGTGCCGACGCTCGGTCTGAAGCGCGGCCTCGGCCACAATGCCGTCATCGCACCCTATGCATCGCTGCTCGCCAGCCAGTACGACCCGCCGGGCGCGCTGGAAAACTTGCAGAGGCTGCGCAAGGTCGGCGCGCTCGGCAAGTTCGGCTTCCACGACGCCGTCGACTTCACGCCGACGCGCGTGCCGGAAGGCAAGAAATGTGCTGTGGTCTACAATTATTATGCCCACCACCACGGCATGTCGATCGCAGCGGTCGCCAACGTCGCCTTCAATGGCCATCTGCGCGAGCTCTTCCACTCCGATCCCGTCATCGAGGCGGCCGAGCTGCTGTTGCAGGAAAAGGCGCCGCGCGACATTCCGGTCATGAGCGGTAAGCACGAATCCGATACGCCGGCCAGCATTCAGGACGATCTCCTGCGGCCGGAGATCAGGAAGATCAGCGATCCGGCTACGCGTGACCGCGAACTCGTGTTCCTGTCGAACGGTCATTATTCGCTGATGCTGACGGCGACAGGCGCCGGTTATTCCCGCTGGAACGGCCTGTCCGTTTCCCGCTGGAAAGCCGATCCGACCGAAGACCGCTGGGGCAGCTTCATCTTCCTGCGCGATACCGCGACCGGCGAATGGTGGTCGACGACATCGGAGCCGAAGGGTGTCGAGGGTGAAAAGATCAAGGTCGAATTCGCCGACGAGAAGGCGCAGTTCACCAAGACGGTGGGCGACCTCACCAGCGAGGTGGAGTGCATCATCGCCACCGAGCATGATGCCGAAGCCCGCCGCGTCACCCTGCTCAACATGGGTGGGGAAGACCGTTTCATCGAAGTCACCTCCTATCTCGAGCCGGTGATCACCTCCGACGATACCGACAATGCGCATCCGGCATTCGCCCGCATGTTCGTCAAGACCGAGATCGGCAAGCGCGGCGACGTCATTCGGGCCGAACGCAACAAGCGCGATCCGAACGAGCCGAACATCAGCATCGCCCATCTGATCGTCGACAATGCCGGCGACACGCGTCATACCGAATTCGAGACCGACCGGAGCAAGTTCATCGGCCGCGGCCGCAGCCTTGCCGATGCGGCGGCCTTCGATCCGGGGGCAACGCTTTCAGGCAGCGACGGTTTCATGCTCGATCCGGTAATGTCGCTGCGCCGCACCGTTCGCGTGCCGGCCGGCAAGAAAGTCAGCGTGATCTTCTGGACGATCGCAGCGCCAAGCCGCGACGAAATCGACAAGGCGGTCAATCGTTATCGTCATCCCGACGCCTTCAACCATGAGCTGGTCCAGGCCTGGACGCGCACCCAGGTGCAGATGCGTCACGTCGGAGTTACCTCGCAGCAGGCCGCGGCCTTCCAGCATCTCGGACGCTACCTCGTCTATCCCGACATGCAACTGCGCAAAGACGAGGCGACCGTCGAGGCCGGCCTGCAGTCGCAATCGGCGCTCTGGCCGCTGGCGATCTCGGGCGACTTCCCGATCTTCACGCTGCGCATCAACGACGACATGGATCTCGACATCGCCCGTGAGGCGCTGCTGGCGCAGGAATATCTGCGTTCGCGCGGTGTCACCGCCGATCTCGTCATCATGAACGAACGCGCCTCATCCTATGCGCAGGACATGCAGCATGCGCTCGACGCCATGTGCGAAAACGTGCGCCGCATGGGCCAGGCCGACGGATTGCGCCAGCATATATTCGCGGTTCGCAAGGACCTGATGGAAGAGAGCACCTATCATGCGCTGATCGCGGCTTCCCGCGTCACGCTGCATACGAAGAACGGCAAGGTGGTCGACCAGATTAACCGCGCCGTGGCCCTGTTTGCCCCCTCCAAGGAGGAGCTGCAGGAGATGGAACGGGCCGAGCGCAACAAGGTCCCGGTCAAGCGTGTCGCGCCGGTGCTGCCGCCTGTCGTGCCCGCCGTCCTCATCGAGGAAGAAGGCGATCTCGACTTCTGGAACGGTATCGGCGGCTTTGCCCGCGACGGACGGGAATATGTCGTTCGCCTGCCCGGAGGTCACGCGACGCCGCAGCCCTGGATCAATGTCATCTCCAATGACAGGTTCGGCTTCCACGTGTCGGCCGAGGGTTCCGGCTTCACCTGGAGCGCCAATTCGCGCGACTATCAGCTGACCTCCTGGTCGAACGATGCTGTCATCAACCGTTCCGGCGAAGCCTTCTATCTCACCGATCTCGACAGCGGCGCCGTCATGACGCCGTTCGCAGCGCTTTCCCGCCGGCCGGACATCCGTTTCGAAGCCCGCCACGGGCTCGGTTATTCGGTTTTCTCCAGCGTTCAAAACGATATCGCGCTGGAGCTGACGCAGACGGTCGACCGCGAAAAGCCGGTGAAACTGCAGCGCCTGCGCCTGCGCAACACCGGTTCGACCAGCCGCAAGCTGCGTCTCTATGGTTATGTCGAGTGGATCCTCGGCAGCAATGCGGGACGCACGGCGCCCTTCATTTTGTCGAAGCATGACCAGGAGACGGGGGCGCTGTTTGCCACCAATCCCTACAGCATCGATTTTTCCAACCGCACCGCCTTCTTCGCGGCGAACGAGACGCTTTCGAGCTATTCGGCAAGCCGGCGTGAATTCATCGGCAAGGCAGGAACGATCCGGGCGCCGCAGGCCGTCACCTCCGCCGCCTCGCTTTCCGGCACGACCGACCTCGACGGCGATCCGGCGGCGGTGCTCGCGATTGATATCGAGCTTGGCGCCGGCGAGGAACGCGACTTCACCTTCTTCCTCGGCGATACGCCGACGGAGGAGGAAGCGCGTGGTGTCATCGCCGATATCCGCAAGGCTTCGTTCGACGATGCCGTCGAGGCGAACCGTGCTTTCTGGCGGGATTTCACCGGCCGAGTGCAGATATCGACGCCGGATCGCGGGATGAACAATCTCGTCAACACCTGGCTGCCCTATCAGAGCCTTGGCTGCCGCATCATGGCCCGCACCGCCTTCTATCAGGCAAGTGGCGCCTTCGGCTTCCGCGATCAGCTGCAGGACACGCTGGCCTTCGTGCTGCACGAACCGTCGCTCGCCCGCCGGCAGATACTGAATGCCGCTTCGCGCCAATTCCGCGAAGGCGATGTGCAGCATTGGTGGCTACCCGGAACGGGTGCCGGTGTGCGCACGATGATCTCGGACGACGTCGTCTGGCTCGCTTACGCAATCCATCAATATTGCAGCGTCACCGGCGACAAGAGCGTGCTCGACGAGGAGATCGCCTTCCTGGAAGGGCCGGCTCTGCTCGAAGGCCAGCACGACTCCTTCTACAAGCCGGAGATTTCCGAGGACAAGGCGAGCGTCTACGAGCACGCGGCGCTGGCGCTCGATCTCGCTATCGCCCGCAAGGGAGCAAACGGCCTGCCGCTGTTTCTTGGCGGCGACTGGAACGATGGCATGAACCGCGTCGGCATCGGCGGGCGCGGCACCAGCGTCTGGCTCGGCTGGTTCCTGGCCGGCGCATTGCGCTCCTTTATTCCCTATGCCGAAGAGCGTGGCGACACGGTGCGCGCGGAGCGCTGGTCGGCGCATCTCACCGAGCTGAAGAAGGCGCTCGAAACTGCAGCCTGGGATGGCGGTTACTATCGCCGCGGCACGTTCGACGACGGTGCGCTGCTCGGTTCCAGGGAAAGCCCCGAATGCCGGATCGATTCGATTGCGCAGTCCTGGAGCGTGCTGTCGGGCGAGGGTGACCCGGCCCGCGCCGTCACGGCGATGGAGGCCGTGCTCGACCAGCTGGTCGACTGGGATGCCCGCATCATCCGGCTGTTCACGCCGCCTTTCGTCAATTCGGCGCGAGATCCCGGCTATATCAAGGCCTATCCGCCGGGTGTGCGCGAAAATGGCGGGCAATATACCCATGCCGCGACCTGGGTGGTGATGGCGCTGGCGCAACTGAAGCGGGGCGACGATGCCTTCCGCTGCTTCCAGATCCTCAACCCGATCACCCATGCGCTCGACAAGGCTTCGGCGGAAGAATACCGCGTCGAACCCTATGTCGTGGCGGCCGACGTCTACGGCCATGAGCCCTATACGTCGCGCGGCGGCTGGACCTGGTACACCGGCTCTGCCGGTTGGCTCTACCGTGCCGCCGTCGAAGGCATTCTCGGTATCCGCCTGAAGGGGGACCGGCTTTACGTGCGGCCGTCGCTCCCGTCGGAATGGGACGGATTTGCGGCAGAGGTCGAGCAGGGCGGCGGCAAATACCGCATTTCGGTCTCAAAAGCGTCCAATGCCAGCGGCTACACTCTGTCGATCAACGGCTGCGAAGTCACCGATCCCGAAGAGGGATATCCGCTCGGATAACAGCGTTCTCCACGCTGAAAAACACGGCGATTCGCGACGGCCAAAAGGGAACCCTTTTGGCCGTCGTCGCGTTTGCAAATCGGATGACAAGGAGAGACTCATGGCAAGCACGCCGACCGAAGCCATCGTCGCTGGGCGCAGTTCCCTATCCGCAGCTGCGCCAATGCGTGATACGAGGCTCGACGTCTTGCGCGGCGTGGCGCTGATCATGATTTTCATCAATCATGTTCCCGGACAGATTTTCGAATATGTGACGACGAAGAATTTCGGTTTCTCGGATGCCGCCGAGGCCTTCGTGCTGATCTCGGGCATTGCGGTCGGCCTTGCCTATGGCTCCGGGTTCCGGCCGGGCAACCGGCTCAAGATGGCGATCAAGGCGGTCAAGCGCGCCTTCACGCTCTACCTCGCCCATATGATCACCACCTTCATGACGCTGGCACTGTTCATCTCAGGCGCCTGGCTGTTTCACCGGCCGGGTTTGCTGGTCGAGATCAATATCCTGGCAGTGCTGATGAACCTGAAGGAAGGCATTCCGGCGCTGCTGCTGCTCGGCCACCAGATCGGCTACAACAATATCCTGCCGATGTATGGCGCGCTGATGCTGATGGTGCCGATCATCCTGCTCTTGAATGCGCGCAGCCCGCTGCTGGCGCTCGGCGTCTCCGGCACGGTCTGGCTGCTTGCCGGCATCTACCAGGTGGCGCCGCACAACATGCTGATCGAGAGCTACTGGTTCCTCAATCCGCTTTCCTGGCAGTTCCTGTTTTCGATCGGCATCGTTTCGATGCTGCATATCAAGCGCGGCGGCACGATCCCGCGGCATCCGCTGCTGCTGGCGGTCGCGACCGCTTATGTCGCGCTGTCTTTCGTCTGGGTGACCGGTAATCTCTGGGCGTTCGGCAATTCGCTGGCCGCACTCGGCCTGCCGCCTGTCATCACCGGTTTCGACAAGACCTTCCTGTCGCTGCCGCGGCTGCTGCATGTGCTGGCGCTGACCTATCTGGTCATCAGCATTCCGGTATTCTCGCGCATTCTGCGCCGTCCTGCAGATCATCCGCTGACCATTCTCGGCCGCCATTCGCTGAACATCTTCGTCGCCGGCACGATCCTCGCCATGATCGGCCAGGTGGTGCTCTTTGTCACCAACAAGGACCCGCTGGTCGGCCCGCTCTTCGTGATATCAGGCGTCGCAATACAATTCGCCTATGCCTATTATCTCGAGCGCAAGCGCCACCAGGGCAAGGTCAAGGCGAAACCGGTCACGGAGCCCGCCGCGATAGCGGTTCCCATCCGCATCGGCGGGTCGACAAATGCTTATCGCCGAAGCGATCGGAAATAAGCCTCGGATGCGCCTGCGATAAGAAAGAGCCGGTGGCCAATGGCCGCCGGCTCAATTTTTATGGACGAGAATGTTCACCAGCTTGCCGAGGGGATCGCGCACATAAAATCGCCTGACACCCCAGGGCTCGTCGGCCGGCCCGTACTCGATCGGAAAACCGGCTGCCGACATCGCCTCGAAAGTCATATCGAGATCATCAACCTCGATCGATAGATCGGGCACCGGCGTTCCGGAACCGCCTTCCGTGGCGATGCTCAGCTGAACGTTCATCGGCCTCTCGGTGCCGAAGGTCGTGATCCAGCCGTGATCCATGATGAGGTCGAGACCGCGGATATCCTGGTAGAAGCGCTTGGCCGGCGTGATGTCGGGCGCCTGGATATTGGCAACGATGCGCAGGACCGTCACGGGCTTTCTTTCCGATGCCTGGACAAGGCGGAAGGTAGGAAGATCGGCAGGGTGGTCAATCGGTATGGATTGGAATCGAGACGTTGCGGCGTGTGAGCCCCCCTCTGCCCTGCCGGGCATCTCCCCCACAGGTGGGGAGATCGGCCAGTGGTTGGCCCTCAATCCCTCTCTGCTGCCGTGCGGAACATCAGCTAGTCATTGTTTGGGGAAACCATCGCGCCCAGCCGATCTCCCTCCTTGTGGGGGAGATGCCCGGCAGGGCAGAGGGGGGTATCCACACGGCGCAGTGCCAATGCATATCGTCCACAGCTGTATTGGGGAAAGCAACGTCTCAAAGCACATATGAATGCAGTTCGACGCAGCCGCTTAACCCCGCTAAACAAAAAGGCCGGAAGGGAGCTACCTTCCGGCCTTTATCTTGAAACCCGAACCGATCAGGCGGCTTCGGTGGCGTGGGCCTTGCGGACCTCTTCATCGGTCAGGATGCCGCTGGCGCGCAGCAGGGCGGCGAAGCGGCCGTTGCTGTGGCTGAGTTCATCGAAGCTGCCCTGTTCGACCACGCGGCCGTCATCCAGGAAGAGCACCATATCGGCTTCGCGGACCGTCGACAGGCGGTGGGCGATGATGAAGGTGGTGCGATTCTCACGCAGATTGTCGATCGCGACCTTGACGCGGTTCTCGGTCTCGACGTCGAGCGCCGAGGTTGCCTCGTCGAGCACCAGGATCGGCGCATCCTTGAGGATGGCGCGGGCGATGGCGATGCGCTGGCGCTCGCCGCCGGAGAGCTTGTTGCCGCGTTCGCCGACATGGGTATCGTAGCGATCCTCACGGGTCTCGATGAAGTCGGCGGCGGCGGCGGCTTCGGCCGCACGGCGCATTTCCTCTTCGCTGGCCCCTTCGCGGCCGAGACGGATGTTGTCGCTGATCGAGCGGTTCAGCAGGCCCGCATCCTGGAAGACGGTGGCGATGTGGCGACGCAGCGACTTGCGGGTCACCTTGGTGATATCGGTGCCGTCGACGAGGATCTTGCCGTCCTGCGGATCGTAGACGCGCTGCAGCAGGTTGACGAGCGTGGTCTTGCCGGCACCGGTCGGGCCGACGATCGCGACCGTCTGGCCTGCCTTCACCGAGAAGGAGACATTGTGCAGGCCCTGCGAGGAGTTGCCGAAGCCGAAGGAGACGTCGCGGAACTCGATCGCACCCTTGACGTCCTTGATCTCGCCGTTGCCGGCCGGCTCTTCACGGTCACGCACCGAGTCTTCGAGTGCGTAGAATTCCTCCAGCTTGGAGCGGGCCTCGAAAATCTGGGTGGCGAACTGGCGCATCAGGTCGAGGCGGCCGATCAGCAGGTTGGCGAAGCCGATGAAGGCGATGACGTCGCCGACGCGCAGCTGGCCGGCCTGGACGAGCATGGTGCCGATGATCAGAACCACCATCATCGCAATGGTCGACGCCATGCGGTTCAGCGCACTGGCAATCGCCCACCAGTCGAGCACCGGATACTGGGCTTCGAGCAGACGGTCGGCGAAGGATTTCAGAGCCTTGGTTTCAGCTTCGATGCGGTTGTAGCTGTGCAGCACCGAAACGTTGCTGATCGAGTCGCTGACATGCGAAAAGACGGTATGGTAGTGGTTCTCGACCGAAGCCTGGCCGTCTTTGGTGCGGCTCATGACGACGCGGCCGATCAGCCAGTAGGCGATGGCGAGCACCATCAGCACGGCGGAAAGGCGCAGATCCATCGACATCGCGGTCGGGATCAGAAGGGCGAGCGCAATGACCGTCGACAGGTGGTTGCGCATGAATTCCAGCCAGAGGCCGAACAGCGTTTCGCAGGCGCGCAGCAATGTATGCAGCGCGTTGGACGTGCCGCGCTGATGGTGCCAGCCGAGCGGCATGGAAATGATGCGGCCAAAGGCTTCCGTCAGCAGCGTTGCCCGCCGGCCATGGGCCAGCCGGTCGGCCTCGCGGGCGACCAGGACGAAGGCAATGGTGTTGAAAACGGCGAAAGCCGCCCACATGAACAGGATCGGCTTGACCTCGCCCTTGCCGGAAATCGCATCGATAATGCGACCGAACAGGATCGGCTCCGCGATGGTAATCGTCGCCAGAACGATGTTTGCGACCACGACCAGGGATACGCGCAGCTTGTAGGCGCCAAGATAGCGCAGAGCTCTTGCATAGACCTTGAATAGCGTCACGTCGAACCTCTTGTGCATCTGCGAAAACGGGATGATGCGATGCTACAAAAGATTACCTGAACCGGCGATTAACGGCCTATTCAGGCTTCAATCCTGCGCCGCTTTAATCCGATTGTGCTATCCTAGGATGCGGCGAGATAATCCTGGCGTTCAAGTTGCTGCTCGGCTATACCCCGCGACAATTTGCGCTTGCATTTTAATAAATGTTTAGCGCAGCATTAAATTAGAGACTGCATTTTTTGAAGAAGACCGTTTCGCGACCCATTTGAAAGCCGCCGACGGCCTCGATGCGGGCACCAGTCCGGGCAAGGGGCACTTTGTGAATATTAATTCGTTAATTCAATTGCTTATAATTCTGGGAGAATCGTCAAATCCTCAGGCTGTCGTGACTGAACTGGAGCATGTCATTCACGATTCCGGCTTCGAATATTACGGTTTGCTGCGCCATTTGCCGCAGAATCCGGCTCAGAAGAATCCGGAACCCTGGGCTGCGGCGCTTGCCGGCCGCTGGCCGGAACAATGGCCGCAAATCTATGCCGCAAAAAAATATGTCCTGATCGATCCGATGGTGCGCTATCTCGCCCATGCCCAGCGGCCTTTCGGCTGGCGGGAAAGCCTGGCCGCCTTCCGCAAGGATGGCCAGCAGCGCCGTATGGAGCAGATGATGGTCGATGCTTTCGGTCACGGGCTGGAAGACGGTTATATCTTTCCGATCCACGGGCGGAATGGCATTCTCGGCAGCCTCAGTCTCGCCGGCAAGCCCGTCGAGCTGTCGCCGATGGAGATCGCCCTCTTCGAGGCGGTGGCACGCAAGTCCTTCTGGCGATTGCTTGAATTGAAAGGCGAGGCGCAGGCGCTGGAAACCGTGCTGCCGGCCGAAACGCCGCTGACGCGACGTGAAATGGAAATCCTGCATTACCTCGCCGAAGGCATGACCTCGATAGAAATCAGCAAGATGCTGAAGATCTCAAACCATACCGTCGACTGGTATATGAACGGCTTGCAGAACAAGCTGAAGGCGAAAAACCGGCAGCAGGCGGTGGCGCTTGCCTTCCGTCACGGCCTGATACGCTAGAGCGCGATCGCAAAACTATGAACGGTTCTCACGCTACTTCCTTGATTTAGATAGGGATTCAGATTTAACCCGATCCGGGCCGGCATTATTCTCATCCGGAATGGCGAGAAATTGCATTTCGCAGTCGCAAGAGAAATTGAACTTCCTGTGACAAGAAGTTAAGAATTTCCTTCGCGGGTGCAGCATGCCCGCGTCTGAACGTCTGAGGAGACCGTTTTGCCCATTTCCAAGATACTCGTTGCCAATCGCTCCGAAATTGCCATTCGCGTGTTCCGCGCGGCCAACGAGCTTGGAATAAAAACGGTGGCGATCTGGGCGGAAGAGGACAAGCTGGCGCTGCACCGCTTCAAGGCGGACGAGAGTTATCAGGTCGGCCGCGGCCCGCATCTTGCGCGCGATCTCGGGCCGATCGAAAGCTATCTGTCGATCGACGAGGTGATCCGTGTCGCCAAGCTTTCGGGCGCCGATGCGATCCACCCGGGCTACGGCCTGCTGTCGGAAAGCCCCGAATTCGTCGATGCCTGCAACAAGGCCGGCATCATCTTCATCGGCCCGAAGGGCGATACGATGCGCCAGCTCGGCAACAAGGTTGCGGCGCGCAACCTGGCGATCTCGGTCGGCGTGCCCGTGGTGCCGGCAACCGAGCCGCTGCCGGACGATATGGCCGTGGTTGCGAAGATGGCCGAAGACATCGGTTATCCCGTCATGCTGAAGGCCTCCTGGGGCGGCGGCGGCCGCGGCATGCGCGCCATCCGCGATCCGAAGGATCTCGCCCGCGAGGTGACGGAGGCCAAGCGCGAGGCGATGGCCGCCTTCGGCAAGGACGAGGTCTATCTGGAAAAGCTCGTCGAGCGTGCCCGCCACGTCGAAAGCCAGATTCTCGGCGACACCCACGGCAATGTCGTGCATCTCTTCGAGCGTGACTGCTCGATCCAGCGCCGCAACCAGAAAGTCGTCGAGCGCGCGCCCGCACCTTACCTCTCGGAAGCGCAGCGCCAGGAGCTTGCCGCCTATTCGCTGAAGATCGCGGCAGCGACCAATTATATCGGCGCCGGCACCGTCGAATATCTGATGGATGCCGATACCGGCAAATTCTACTTCATCGAGGTCAATCCGCGCATCCAGGTCGAGCACACGGTGACCGAAGTCGTCACCGGCATCGATATCGTCAAGGCGCAGATCCACATCCTCGACGGCTATGCGATCGGTACGCCGGAATCCGGCGTTCCGGCTCAGGCCGACATCCGTCTCAACGGCCATGCGCTGCAGTGCCGTATCACCACGGAAGATCCGGAGCACAACTTCATTCCGGATTACGGCCGCATCACCGCCTATCGCTCGGCCTCCGGTTTCGGCATCCGTCTCGACGGCGGCACCTCCTATTCCGGCGCCATCATCACCCGCTATTACGATCCGCTGCTCGTCAAGGTCACGGCCTGGGCGCCGAACCCGTCCGAAGCCATCAGCCGCATGGACCGGGCGCTGCGCGAGTTCCGCATCCGCGGCGTGGCCACCAACCTGACCTTCCTCGAAGCGATCATCGGCCATCCGAAATTCCGCGACAACAGCTACACCACGCGCTTCATCGACACGACGCCGGAGCTCTTCCAGCAGGTCAAGCGTCAGGACCGGGCGACGAAGCTGCTCACCTATCTCGCCGACGTCACCGTCAACGGCCATCCCGAGGCCAAGGACCGGCCGCGGCCGCTTGATAACGCTGCCCAGCCGGTCGTTCCCTACAGCAACGGCAATGGCGTCAAGGACGGCACCAAGCAGTTGCTCGACACGCTCGGCCCGAAGAAATTCGGCGAATGGATGCGCAACGAGAAGCGCGTGCTTCTGACCGACACGACGATGCGCGACGGTCACCAGTCGCTGCTCGCCACCCGCATGCGCACCTATGACATCGCCCGCATCGCCGGCACCTATGCGCATGCGCTGCCGAACCTGCTCTCGCTCGAATGCTGGGGCGGCGCCACCTTCGACGTCTCGATGCGCTTCCTGACGGAAGATCCGTGGGAGCGGCTGGCGCTGATCCGCGAGGGGGCGCCGAACCTTCTCCTGCAGATGCTGCTGCGCGGCGCCAATGGCGTCGGCTACACCAACTATCCCGACAATGTCGTCAAATATTTCGTCCGCCAGGCGGCCAAGGGCGGTATCGATCTTTTCCGCGTCTTCGACTGCCTGAACTGGGTCGAGAACATGCGGGTGTCGATGGATGCGATTGCCGAGGAGAACAAGCTCTGCGAGGCGGCGATCTGCTATACCGGCGATATCCTCAATTCGGCCCGCCCGAAATACGATCTCAAATATTATACCGACCTTGCCGTCGAGCTCGAAAAGGCCGGCGCGCATATCATCGCGCTCAAGGATATGGCGGGCCTGCTGAAGCCTGCGGCAGCGAAGGTTCTGTTCAAGGCGCTGCGCGAAGCGACCAGCCTGCCGATCCATTTCCACACCCATGATACGTCGGGGATCGCGGCAGCGACCGTGCTTGCCGCCGTCGATGCCGGCGTCGATGCCGTCGATGCGGCGATGGATGCTCTATCAGGCAATACCTCGCAGCCCTGTCTCGGTTCGATCGTCGAGGCGCTGCGCGGTTCCGAGCGCGATCCGGGCCTCGATCCGGAATGGATCCGCCGCGTCTCCTTCTATTGGGAAGCGGTGCGCAACCAGTATGCCGCCTTCGAAAGCGACCTCAAGGGTCCGGCATCCGAAGTCTATCTCCATGAAATGCCGGGCGGCCAGTTCACCAACCTGAAGGAGCAGGCCCGCTCGCTGGGTCTTGAAACGCGCTGGCATCGGGTGGCGCAGGCCTATGCCGACGCCAACCAGATGTTCGGCGATATCGTCAAGGTGACGCCGTCTTCCAAGGTGGTCGGCGACATGGCGCTGATGATGGTGAGTCAGGATCTGACGGTTGCCGATGTCGTCAGCCCCGAGCGCGAAGTCTCCTTCCCGGAATCGGTGGTGTCGATGCTGAAGGGCGATCTCGGCCAGCCGCCGTCGGGATGGCCGGAAGCGCTGCAGAAGAAGGCGCTGAAGGGCGACAAGCCTTATACGGTGCGCCCCGGCTCGCTGCTGAAGGAGGCCGATCTCGATGCCGAGCGTAAGGTGATCGAGACCAAGCTGGAGCGTGAGGTCAGCGACTTCGAATTCGCCTCCTATCTGATGTATCCGAAGGTCTTCACCGATTTCGCGCTTGCCTCCGATACCTATGGTCCGGTCTCGGTGCTGCCGACGCCTGCCTATTTCTACGGGCTTGCCGATGGCGAGGAGCTGTTTGCCGATATCGAACGCGGCAAGACGCTTGTTATCGTCAACCAGGCGATGAGTGCGACCGACAGCCAGGGCATGGTGACCATCTTCTTCGAACTCAACGGCCAGCCGCGCCGCATCAAGGTGCCGGACCGAGCGCATGGGGCGACGGGGGCAGCGGTGCGCCGCAAAGCCGAACCCGGCAATGCCGTCCATGTCGGTGCGCCGATGCCGGGCGTTATCAGCCGTGTCTTCGTCTCGCCCGGCCAGGCGGTCAACGCCGGCGACGTGCTGGTCTCCATCGAGGCGATGAAGATGGAAACGGCGCTGCATGCGGAAAAGGACGGTACGATTGCCGAGGTGCTGGTGCGTGCCGGCGACCAGATCGACGCCAAGGACCTGCTCGTCGTCTATGGCGGGTAAACAGCTCGGCTGCCGGTGCGATCGAAGCCTCGTTCCGGCAGCTCACCCACTTTGCCGCGATCACTCGATTGTGTGCGACCGGTCGATCGACTTTCACGCGTTTCGCAGTGTTTCCGGCTTGCCGGGCATGACGCTTCTTTCCTAAAAGAAAATCCGGCGTCTAACTCCAAAGGATTATACGCTGGTCAAGGAGCGTCCATGGTGTGCCCTGTCAGGCGCGGCGCTCCAGCGACCCCGCCGTTCAACAGGAAAGAACCCCATGAGCAAGCTGAAGATTGCCGTTATTGTCGGCAGCACGCGTATTGGCCGTTTCGCCGAACATCCGGCCAAGTGGATCGCCGAATTGGTCGGCCAACGCCCCGATCTCGAAGTCGAGATTCTCGATCTTCTCGATTATCCCATGCATTTCTTCGGCGAAGAGCGTGCCACGACGGCGGAAAGCGAATCCGCCGAGCGCTGGAAGAAGAAGCTGCGCGAATTCGACGGTTTCATATTCACGGTCGCCGAATACAACCATGCGCCGACGGCGGTTTTGAAGAACGCGATCGATCTTGGCGAATTCATCCAGAAGCCGGTCGGTTTTGTCGGTTATGGCGGCGTCGGCGGCGCACGTGCGGTCGAGCAGCTTCGTCTGATCTTCGTGGAAATGAGCGCTGCTTCCGTCAAGACCGGCGTCCATATTGCCTTCAGCGAATATCTTGCCGTTCTCAAGGAAGGCAAGAGCCTTGGCGATTACGCGCATCTCAACGAGGCTGCCAAGAACCTGCTCGACCAGATCACCTGGTGGGGCAATGCGCTGAAGGCAGCGCGCTCCGTCGTCACCTCGGCCTGAGGCAGGTCGCTTAGAGCATGTCGCGCAAAAGTGTGCCGCGGTTTTGCGACAACGACATGCGTAAAAACAAAGACCTAAAGCACGTCACATGAATCAAATTTGACGCGACGTGCTTTAGACAAAGCGTCTCACGTGAATCATGATTCACGTGAGACATGTTCAGATATCGTAGGTATGGGCGGCGTTGATCGTCGAGATGAAGCGCTTGGTGCGTTCGCGCTCCGGCGCGGTGAAGATTGCCCTGGCGCTGCCCGTTTCCACCACGCTTCCGGCTTCCAGGAAGACGACGTCATTGGCGATCTTCGAGGCAAGCCTGAGATCGTGGGTCGCCATCACCATCGTCGTGCCTTCGCTGGCCAAACGGCCGAGCACGTCGACCACCTCGGCCGAAAGCTCCGGATCGAGCGCCGAGGTCGGCTCGTCGCAGAGAAGCACGCGCGGCGACGGCGCCAGCGCCCGGGCAATCGCCACACGCTGCTGCTGGCCGCCCGAGAGCGTCGACGGCCAGGCATCGGCCTTATGGGTCATGCCGACCTTGGTCAGCAGCTCCATCGCGCGTTCGCGCGCCTTTTCCTTCGGCCACCTCAAGACCGTCACCAGGCCTTCCATGACATTTTCGATCGCGGTCTGATGCGGGAAAAGCTGGAAGTTCTGGAAGACCATGCCGGTCTGGCGGCGGATCTTCTGGATTGCCTGCCAGCTCGTTCGTTTGTCCGGTGCAAAGCTCAGCGTTTCCTGCCCGAGGCGGATGGAACCTGATGTCGGGATTTCGAGCAGGTTGATGCAGCGCAGCAGCGTGCTCTTGCCGCCGCCGGACGGCCCGACCAGCGCGGTGACGCTGCCTTCGGGAATGCGGATGCTGATATCCTTCAGGATGACGGCGTCGCCGAAGCGTTTTTCGATGTTGGAAAGCTCGATCATGCATTGGCCTCCAGCATGCCGCCGTAACGCGCGAAGCGGCGCTCCAGCCGCACCTGCAACTGCGAGAGAACGGAGCTGAGCACGAGATAGAGCAACGCCGCCTCGATATAAAGGATCAGCGGCTCATAGGTGGTGGCGACGATGCGCTGCGCTGCCTGGAAGAGCTCCGGCACGGTGATGGCGGCGGCAAGCGAGGTATCCTTGACCAGCGAAATGAAGGTGTTCGACAGCGGTGGCACGGCGACGCGGGCGGCCTGCGGCAGGATGGTGCGGCTCATCGCCTGACGCCAGCTCATGCCGATCGAATAGGCTGCCTCCCATTGGCCCTTGGGCACGGAGGAGATGACGGCGCGGATGATTTCGGAACTATAGGCGCCGATATTCAGCGTAAAGCCGATGAGGGCAGCGGGAAAGGCATCGAGCAGGATGCCGATGCTCGGCAGGCCGTAGAAGATCACGAAGAGCTGGACGAGCAGCGGCGTGCCGCGGATCACCCAGACATAGAAGCGGGCGATGGCTGCAACAGGCGCGGGGCCGAAAAGGCGGGCGATCGCGGTGATCAGGCCGAGGACCAGGCCGAAGGCGAAGGACAGCAGCGTGAGGGGGATGGTGAAGATCAGCCCCGCCCAGAGAAGCGAGGGAAGCGATTCCGCCATCAATTGGAGCCAGTGCGGCAAGGGGGTGCTCCCTCTCGTGGATTGGTGGGTCCGAGATGTACCCCTCCCCAACCCCTTCCCACAAGGGGGAGGGACTTACCCAGCCTCTCGCGCCGCGCGAAATAGCAGCCGAACTGCAGGCCGAAACGGTTATTTTGAGATGAGGCGGTCCGCCATTTAAGCCCCTCCCCCTTGTGGGGAGGGGTTGGGGAGGGGTCTTTTCCCGGGGACTTACTTCGAGACGTCCTGGCCGAAATATTTATCGGCAATCTTCTTGTAGGTGCCGTCGGCCTTGATGTCGGCAAGGGCCTTGTTGATTTCGGCGAGAAGCTCCGGCTCGTTCTTGCGGATGATGACGCCGGAGTAATCGGCATTTTCCTGCTGGGCGGCGATCTTTACCGGCGCGTCGGGCTTGTGCTTCTTGAAGTCGAGGAAGGACAGGCTGTCGTTGATCGTGGCGTCGGCACGCTTGGTCAGCACCAGCTGGATCGACTGGTCGAAACCGTCGGTGCCGACGAGCTCGGCGCCGGCTTCGGTTGCGAGCTTGCCGAAGTTGCTGGTCAGCGACTGGGCGGATTTTTTGCCCTTCAGGTCGGCGAAGGTCTTGATGCTGTCGTCACCGTCGCGGACGATCAGCACGGCCTTGGAAGCGATATAGGGCTCGGAGAAATCGTATTTCTGCTTGCGGGCTTCGGTGATGCCGACCTGGTTGATGACGGTGTCGTAGCGTTTGGCGTCGAGGCCGGCGATCAGGCCGTCCCACTTGCCTTCGACGAATTCGGCCTTGACGCCGAGCTTGGCGGCGATGGCCTCGCCGATTTCGACGTCGAAGCCGACGAGCTTGCCGCTTTCGTCATGATAGGTGAAGGGCGCATAGGTGCCTTCGGTGCCGATCTTGAAGACGCCGGTCGATTTGATGGCGGCGAGGTTTTCGCCGGCATGGGCGGGCAGGAGGGCAGCAGCCTGAATGAGGGCAGCGGCGGCGACGGTTTTCAGCCAGTTCATTGTTTATCCATCCTTGGGAGGTTGTTATCGGATGAGGGATAGTTCGCAGAAAACTAGGGCGCCGGAAGCGTAAAAAACTGCGAATAAAAGCAGCAACTGCAAATATTTTTCTCAAGCGGCCGGTTGAACCGGGAATCCCTTGGAAAATATGCATCAAACCGCGACGTGGCGGCGCAGCCTTTCGCTGACGATGATGATCAACCCGGCCCCGAGGATCATGCATGCGCCGGCAATGACATTCTGCGTGGGGAGATCGGCCCAGATCAGGTAGCCGAGGAGGAAGGCCCAGATCAGAGAGGTATATTTGAATGGCGCGAGCACGGAGACAGGCGCCCGGCGCATGCCTTCGAAAAGGGCAACCTGCGCCAAGCCGGCGACGACGCCGGTGGCGACGAGAAGCGCCAGCTGCGTCATGTCGGGCGTCCGCCAGGTGTAGAGAACCGCAACGCCCGTCATAGCAAGGAAGAAGACGTTGGAGACGGTTAGCTGGACGATGGTCTTCTCGTGCAGCGAGGTCTTGCGCAGCAGGACCATGGCGGCGGCCCAGAGAACGGCTGCCTGCAGCGCCAGGTAGACCGGCCAGGAGATGGTGAGGCCGATGGGGTTGCAGGCAATGAGCACGCCGACGAAGCCGACGCCAACGGCAAGCCAGCGCGCCGGTGTGACCTCTTCCTTCAGGATGAGCCATGCAAGCAGGGTGCCGACGACGGGTGCGGCGTAATAAAGCGTGGTCACTTCGGCCAGCTGCAGGCGGCTTGCGGCGGAATAATAGGAAAGCCAGGCAGAGAGAAGAAGGGTGCTGCGCAGGATCATCGGCTTGATGATCGGCGATGTCATCGTTTGGTGGACGAGCTTGCCGCGGCCATAGGCGAGACAACCGAGCAGAATGGTGAGGCTGCGGAAAAACAGGATCTGCCAGACCGGAATGGTTGAAGTCAGGATCTTGATGATCGCATCGTGGAAGGTGAACGCCATATAGGCGACGCTCGTGAGCAGAATGCCCAGGCTGACGGAGTTTTTCACGGGGAATGCACCAGATGGCGGTATGGCGGCGGGGACCTGAGAATATCCGATCGATATTCTCAGGCCCCGAACCGGTCAAGAGGCGATATGCCGCTCCGGTGGCGCTTTGTTTCATAATGTCAGAAAACGTGTGATCGTGCATATTGCCTGCACGTTTATCAGCGTTTATGCACGTTTTACGTATTTGAGATATTCATCCGGTAGGAACATGCAGGATTTTTTGTTGCGAGAGCGTCAAGGTGTAATTTCGGAAAGGCTGCGGCTCAATGGCCGCGTGCTGGCGGCGGAACTTGCGCTTGAATTTGGCGTCTCCGAGGATACGGTGCGGCGCGATCTGCGCGAAATGGCGGCGGCGGGCCTTTGCGAGCGAGTTTACGGCGGCGCATTGCCGGTTTCGCCGGCGCACGGAAGCCTGACGCAGCGCATGGGATTTGCCGCCGATCGGAAGCAGGCGCTGGCGCGCGCTGCGGCCGAGCAGATTGCTGCCGGTTCGTGCGTGTTTTTCGATGCCGGCAGCACCAATCTGGCGATTGCCAATGCCTTGCCCGCCGAACTCGAACTGACGGCCGCGACGAATGCGCCGGTGATTGCCGCCGCGCTCATCGACAAGCCCGCCGTCAACGTCATCCTGATCGGCGGCATGGTGGACCGGCAGACGGGCGGGGCGCTTGGCGCCAAGGCCCTGCGGGATATGGAACAGATTTCACCCGATCTCTGCATTCTCGGCGCTTGCGGCGTCGATCTCGAAGCCGGCATCACCGCATTCGGCTTCGAGGATGCCGAATTCAAGCGGTTTGCCGCATCAAGGAGCAGAAAAGTGCTGGCGGCGGTCACCTCGGAGAAGTTCGGCACGGCTGCGCCGCACAGTATCCTGCCGGTTGCGCATTGCGAATGCCTGGTCGTCGAGCACGATGCCGATCCGGCCGTTCTTGCGGGTTACCGCGAACGCGGATGCAGGACCGTCATCGCCGAAAAAACGAACTGACCCGCCGTTACAGAGTTAAGAAAAACGGGCGCTCCCAAGCCCGGTAGTGAGGAAAGACCGAAAATGGACAGTCATGTGAGTACGCCACGGGGAGCCCGAAGCGGCTTCATCACCAGAAGCAGGACGGCGGTTTCCCTGCTCTTTCTCATGAACGGTTTCGTTGTCGGCTGCTGGGCGCCGAAAATCCCGGATTTTGCCGAGCGACTGGCGCTCTCCAAGTTCGAGCTCGGGTTGATGATCCTCGTCTTCGGCCTCGGCTCGCTGGTCATGATGCCGATCGCCGGTGCGCAGATCGCCAGACACGGCTCGCGCGTCGTCGCTCGGGTAGCGGCCGTCTGCGTGCTGCCGCTGCTGCTGGCCTTGACACTGGCGCCGAATGTGATCACCGGCGCAATCTCGCTCTTCCTGTTCGGCGGCTTCATCGGCGCAATGGACGTGGCGATGAACGCCAATGCGGTGTCCGTCGAAAAATCCATGCGCCGCGCCATCATGTCGTCCTGCCACGCCTTCTGGAGCCTTGGCGGCCTGATCGGCTCAGGCCTCGGCGGTATCGTGATTTCCAAGCTCGGCATTCTTGGCCATGCGCAGCTGGCGACGGTGCTGGCGGCGATCTTCGTGGCCGTCGCCTGGCCGATGGTCCTCGCCGATCCGCCGCATCCCGATGCCAAAAAGGAAAAGACGAAGCTGCCGATGGTGCCGCTGCCCTGGCTGCTCGGATTGATGGCTCTTTTTTCGATGGTGCCGGAAGGCGCGGTTCTGGATTGGGGCGCGCTCTATCTGCGACAGGAAATGGACGCCTCCGTGGCGCTCTCCGGTCTTGGTTTCGCAGCCTTTTCGGCGACCATGGCGATCATGCGCTTTGCCGGCGACCTGGTGCGCGATCGTCTCGGCGGCGTCAAGACGCTGCGGATCTGCACGCTGTTTGCCATTGTCGGCATGCTGCTTGCAGGCATGGCGCCCAATGCCGAGCTTGCCATTCTGGGCTTTGCCTTTTGCGGTATCGGCATTTCCAACATGGTGCCGATCGCCTTCTCGGCGGCGGGCAATATCCCCGGTCTCAAGCCCGGCATCGGCATCTCCGTGGTCACGACCATGGGGTATTCCGGCATGCTGGTTGCGCCGTCGCTGATCGGCTTCGTCGCCGAGCATATCGGTTTTGCCGTCGTTTTCATGGCGCTGCCGGTGCTGCTGCTGGTCGTCCTGGCGTTCTCCAAGCTGGCCCATTATGCCGATGGGGTCTCCGGGGGCGGCCATTGAGCCGCCTCCAAACAAAAGTGATATCGGGGGCGGTTGACAAGAAAGCGGTCATGATCCACCTGAAAGGCACTGTTTCTAAAGCGCGTCGCAATCTTTCAGATTCGCTCCTCGCGCTTTAGGTCTTTGTTTTACGCATGTCGTTCTCGCAAAACCGCTGCACACTTTTGCGCGACATGCTTTAGGGGTGCAAGAACTCTTCATGTCTTCAGCCGCCGATTTTGATCCGAAACCGCGCCGCGCTTCCATTGCCGTCGATGTCGGCGGCGTTATCGTCGGCGGCGGAGCACCGGTCGTCGTGCAATCCATGACGAATACCGATACGGCCGATATCGATTCGACCGTCGCCCAGGTTGCGGCCCTTCACCGGGCGGGCTCGGAACTGGTGCGCATCACCGTCGACCGCGACGAGAGTGCCGCTGCCGTGCCGAAGATTCGTGAGCGGTTGCTGCGGCTCGGCATGGACGTGCCGCTGATCGGCGACTTTCATTATATCGGCCACAAGCTGCTTGCCGATCATCCCGATTGTGCGGCAGCGCTGGCGAAATATCGCATCAACCCCGGCAATGTCGGCTTCAAGGACAAGAAGGACAAGCAGTTCGCCGAGATCATCGAGATGGCGATCCGCTACGACAAGCCGGTGCGCATCGGCGTCAACTGGGGCTCGCTCGATCAGGATCTGCTGACGGCGCTTATGGATCAGAACGCCGCAGCCGGATCGCCGCTTTCGGCCCGGCAGGTGACGCGTGAAGCGATCGTACAGTCGGCGCTGCTTTCGGCAGCCCTTGCCGAAGAGATCGGCCTGCCGCGCAACCGCATCATCCTTTCGGCCAAGGTCAGCCAGGTCCAGGACCTGATTGCCGTCAATTCCATGCTCGCCGAACGCTCCAATCATGCTTTGCATCTTGGCCTGACCGAGGCCGGCATGGGCACCAAGGGCATCGTCGCCTCGTCGGCGGCGATGGGCTTCGTGCTGCAGCAGGGCATCGGCGATACGATCCGCGTGTCGTTGACGCCCGAGCCGAACGGCGACCGCACGCGCGAAGTCCAAGTGGCGCAGGAAATCCTGCAGGTCATGGGCTTCCGCCAGTTCATACCCGTCGTTGCCGCCTGTCCCGGCTGTGGGCGCACGACGTCGACAGTCTTCCAGGAACTGGCTCAAAACATCCAGAACGACATCCGCAAGAACATGCCGATCTGGCGCGAGAAATATCCGGGCGTCGAGGCGCTGAACGTCGCCGTCATGGGCTGCATCGTCAACGGGCCGGGGGAAAGCAAACATGCCGATATCGGCATTTCGCTCCCGGGCACCGGCGAGACGCCGGCCGCCCCCGTCTTTATCGACGGCAAGAAGGCGCTGACGCTGCGCGGCCCCAATATCGCCGCCGATTTCGAGGCGCTCGTCGTCGACTATATCGAGAAGCGCTTCGGCCAGCGGACGGCGGCGGAATGAGGGCCTGGAAATTCGCATGAGCCGATACTGGTCTGATATCGTCAGCAAGCTTCGGCCCTATGTCGCGGGGGAGCAGCCTCGTATCCCCGGCCTGGTCAAGCTCAACACCAACGAGAATCCCTATGGGCCGTCTCCAAAGGCGCTCGAGGCGATCGCTGAGGCGGCGGACGATCGTCTGCGGCTCTATCCCGACCCGGCCGCCACTGAATTGCGCGAAACGATCGCTGCCCGTCACGGTCTGACGGCGGACGAAGTGTTCGTCGGCAATGGTTCCGACGAGGTTCTTGCCCATGCGTTTCAGGCGCTGCTGAAACACGAGCTGCCGCTTCTCTATCCCGACGTGAGCTACAGCTTCTATCCGACTTATAGCCTGCTATACGCTATCGAGGCGGTCGAAGTGCCTGTCGACGACAGGTTCCAGATCCGGCTGGCGGATTACGACAGGCCGTGCGGCGCGATCATCATTCCCAATCCGAATGCGCCGACCGGCATCGGCCTGCCGCTTGCCGACATCGAGGCGCTTGTCGCCACCCATCCCGATACGGTCGTGGTGATCGACGAAGCCTATGTCGATTTCGGCGGTGAAAGCGCCATCCCGCTTATTTCCCAATATCCCAATCTGCTGGTTATTCAGACCTTGTCGAAATCCCGCTCCTTTGCGGGACTGCGCGTCGGTTTTGCGCTGGGACAGCGGGAGCTGATCGAGGCGCTGGAGCGCGTCAAGGACAGCTTCAATTCCTATCCGCTCGACCGCCTGGCGCAGGTCGCAGCGACGGCGGCGATCAAGGACGAAGCATGGTTCGAGACCTGCCGGAGCAAGCTTATCGCCAGCCGGGACAATCTCGTTCGGGAACTCGAGGCGCTGGCTTTTCAGGTGCTGCCGTCTCAGGCGAATTTCGTTTTCGCACGGCACGAAAGCCGGCCGGGTGCTGCGCTGCAGGCGGCCCTGCGGGAACGTGGCGTTCTCGTCCGGCATTTCGCCAAGCCACGTATTTCGGATTTCCTGCGCATCAGCATCGGCACGGACGAGGAATGCGCCCGTCTCGTTTCCGCTCTCAAGGCGATCTTGGCAGTCTGACTGGCGTTC
Organism: Rhizobium sp. CIAT894; assembly: GCF_000172795.2. NCBI lineage: Bacteria > Pseudomonadati > Pseudomonadota > Alphaproteobacteria > Hyphomicrobiales > Rhizobiaceae > Rhizobium > Rhizobium sp. CIAT894. The sequence continues at coordinate 4,303,416 of NZ_CP020947.1, read as the reverse complement.
AGCTCTTCCGGTCGGCGATGAAATGCGCTGCGGCGATGAGGATCGAGGCGCGGGCGCCGTAGGGGGCAAGCAATGCCTCGGCGTCGCGGACATGCCGGCGGAGTTCGGTCTCGGCCCATTCCATGCCGTGCAGGGCGACAAGCGTTCCCTTGCCGCGGGCCGCATCCTTGCCGGTCGCCTTGCCCATGGTTGCGGTGTCCGACGTCAGGTCGAGGATGTCGTCGGCGAGCTGGAAGGCAAGACCGATCTTCTCGCCGAAGGCGCGCAGGCGCAGGCGATCGTCCGGTGAACCTGCCGAGATGATGGCGCCGGCCTCGCAGGCAAAGCGGATCAGCGCACCGGTTTTCATCGCCTGCAGGCGGATGATGCCGGCCTCGTCGGGGGCCTGCCTTTCCGCTGCGAGATCGAGCGCCTGGCCGCCGGCCATGCCGCCGAGACCGGCAGCGCGGGCGAGAGCCAGCACCAGCGCTGCCTTGCTCGTATCGGGAAGGGCCGTTTCCGGTGCGGCGATGATGTCGAAGGCGTAGGTCAGCAGGCTGTCGCCCGCGAGGATCGCGGTGGCTTCGTCGAACTTGATATGAACAGTCGGTTTGCCGCGGCGCAGATCATCATCGTCCATGGCCGGCAGATCGTCATGCACGAGCGAATAGCAGTGGACGCATTCCAGCGCTGCGCCGACCCGAAGGGCCGCCCCGGCGTCACCGCCGAAGAGGGCCGCACTTTCGACGACCAGGAACGGGCGCATCCGCTTGCCGCCGTTCAGCACGGCATAGTGCATGGCGCTGCGCAGGGTCTCGGGTCTGGCGATTTCATCGGAAAGGGTCGCTGGTGACAGCAATATGTCGAGCAGCGCCTCAATTTCGTGGGCGTTGTGCTTCAACCTCGTCTCGAAAGTGTCCCGGTTCGCGTCCATGGGCGCTGTTTGACATGAGCGCACAGCCGCTTGCAACGGAATTGTCGATGGCGCAGGCAAGATTCCCTCTGTGCTCTGGCATAAGCGGCGCACAGGGGTTATGAGAACGATAGGAGCGAAATCGGGCTGGGGACATTGGATATAGCGCCAGAGATAGAGGACAGCGTCGACGCGCCGGCCCAGCGGCGATGGTTCGCAGACCGGCGTGTGTTGAAACGCATTGTCTGTGCGGTGCTGGCCCTGCTGATCCTTCCCTATGCGTTGATCTTCTTCTACCTGCTGCCCTTCATTCACCCGGTCTCGACGCTGATGCTGCGCGATCTCGTGCTGTTGCGCGGCTATGACCGCCGATGGGTGTCGCTTGATGAGATCTCCCCGGTTCTGGTGCAATCGGTGATGATGTCCGAGGATGGGCAATATTGCTTCCACGGCGGCGTCGACTGGGCCGAGATGCGCATGCTGGTCGAGGATACGCTGAAAGGCCAGGCGACGCGCGGCGGCAGCACCATCCCGATGCAGACGGCCAAGAACCTGTTTCTCTGGAACAGCCGCTCCTTCGTGCGCAAGGCGATGGAGCTTCCACTGGCCGTCTCCACGGATTTCGTCCTGTCGAAACGACGGCTGATGGAAATCTATCTCAACATCGCCGAATGGGGTCCAGGCATCTACGGCATCGAGGCGGCGGCCCAGCATCATTTCAAGGTGCCGGCCTCGAAGCTGACGCGGCGCCAGGCTTCGCTGCTTGCCGTCTCGCTGCCGAACCCGATCGATCGCAACGCCGGCAAGCCCGGACGAGGCCTTCGCCGGCTTGCGGGCGTGATCGAGCGGCGGGCGCAGGGTTCTGGCGACTACATCAAGTGCATCTATGATTGAGATCAGAACTTGTCGTTGGAGGTGGTGAGCGTCATCTGACATTCTTGGTTCTGCCATATGGGCTGATGCAGTCCCATCAGAACCCTTGAGTCGCCCATGACCGTCACGACGTTTTCTCGCGAGCTTCTTGTTTATTCGAAGGCACACAATCCGAACCCGCCGGCCCATCTCGGCAGCCGCTACCGCAAGGCCGGCGGTTTCCTGCCAGAGGCCGGCAACACTATCGTCTGCCATGTCGAAAAGGGTTCGCAGACACAGACGGTGCTGATCGAGGCGCGCGAGACATATCTGGCAATGCCGGAGGCGCAGCAGTTCCTGTTCACGCCGATATCGAGCCTGCATATGACGCTTTTCGAAGGCATCATCGAGACCCGGCGCCGGGAGAACGCCTGGCCGGGCGATCTCCCGCTCGAGACGCCGATCGAGGACATGACCGCGCTGATGGCGGCGCGGCTCGAAGGCTTCTCGATGGCCGATCCCTTCGCTGTCGCTGTCGTCGAAGCTCGCCCGTCGGGTCTGCTCGTCGACGGGGCGACGGAAAAAGACCGCAGGATCATGCGTGCCTGGCGCAACGCCTTTGCCGATCTTCTCGGCTATCGCCAGCCGAGCCACGAGGACTACAAGTTTCACATGACCTTCGCCTATCCGATCGAACGACTGGAGGACGAAGCCTTGCCGCGCTGGCAGGCGATGCTTATCGACGTGGCCGAGGATATCCGCCGCAAGGCCCCCGTTTTCGAGCTGACGCCGCCGGCCTTCTGCGTGTTCGAGGACATGAACCATTTCCACGAATTGCTGATCTTCGATTTCAACACCTGAACGGGAGAAGCCCATGGACAGACCGGTGCTTTACATCGCCAACAAGAATTATTCCTCCTGGTCGTTCCGGCCCTGGATGGCGCTGACGGGCGTTGGCATCGATTTCGAGGAAGTCCTGATTCCCTTCGACTATCCCGCCGGCAATCCCGACATCAAGGCCATTTCGCCAAGCGGCAACGTGCCGGTCCTGCAGCACGGCGCTTTGAAGATCTGGGAATCGCTGGCGATCATCGAATATGCCGCCGAGCTTTATCCGGAAGCCGGCCTTCTGCCGGGCGATCGTGCCCAGCGGGCGGTCGCCCGTTCGGTGTCGATGGAAATGCTCTCGGGCTTCCGGGCTCTGCGCGGCGCCTGCCCGATGAATATCCGCCGGCCGAAGGCCAGGATCGTCTTGCCGAATGGTGTCGATGCCGATGTCAATCGCATCGAGACGATCTGGCGACGCCTGCTGCAGCAATCCGGCGGGCCGTTTCTCTTTGGTGCATTCAGCGGTGCGGATGCGATGTTTGCGCCTGTCGTCAACCGGTTCGACATTTACGACCTCGTCAGCCGGGACGATACGCTCGCCTATATGAAGACCATGAAGGCGCATCCGGCCTGGCGGAAATGGGAAGAGGCGGCTCGCGTCGAGCGTTGGATCGTGGCGGAAGACGAAGTCTGAAACGGGAATCATCGCTTCCGCAAAAAATATGGATGGGGACTGGTCAAGGCCGCCCCTTGCATGTATAAGCGCGCAAAATTTCCGAAATCGCGACATGTCCGTTTCGGCCGCCAGTCTGGCCGTGGGAATGTTTTGCCCGCAAGTGGAGTAAGAGAAATGGCTGTACCGAAGAGAAAAACAAGCCCGTCCAAGCGCGGTATGCGCCGTTCGGCAGACGCGCTGAAGGCTCCGACCTATGTCGAAGACAAGAACTCCGGCGAACTGCGTCGCCCGCATCATATCGACCTGAAGACCGGCATGTATCGCGGCCGTCAGGTTCTGACGCCGAAGGAAAGCGCATAATTTTCCGATCCGGCTTGTCCGATCGAAAGTTTCAAAGGCCGGCGTCACGCCGGCCTTTTTGCATTTCGACTTCGCGGCCATATTGGAACAGTTTGCGCGATATCGCTCCGTCGGCAAATATAATCTTTGCAATGGCTTGAAGTGGGACAACGGTTTACGGCAGTATTCTCTTCCTGCCAGGAGATCTGCCGATGATAGCCGCCATGCCGCTGATGATTATCCCGTTTATTCTTTACAATCTGGCCGTGGTCGGCCTGATGGGGGATGGCGGCATTGCCGCGCTGCATCATGACGTGATTGTGCTGTCGATGCTCTCGGGCGCCATCTGGAGCATGGCGCTCGGCGATCTCCTCATCGTCGTCGCCCTTGTCGTGCTGTTCTTCGAAATCCTGAAGGCGACCAGGCCTGGTTCCGGCAACCTGATGAACCATATCTTGTCGATGCTGGTCTTCATCGTCTTCCTGGTCGAGTTTCTGCTCGTCCAGGATGCCGCGACGCAGGTATTCTTCATTTTGATGACGATCGCCCTGATCGATGTGATCGGCGGTTTTGCCGTCTCGATCCGGAGCGCCGGGCGGGATGTGTCTATTGGACTATAGGTTGTCGAGCTTGTTCTGAAGGGCGCGCAGCTGTTCCTTCAGCTCGTCGATATCCTTGGCCTCGGCCTTGCGGCTTTCCTTGGCGGGTGGAGTCATGAAGGGCGAGAACATCTGCATCGCCTGCTGGAACAGCTCGGTGTTGCGGCGAACCTGGTCTTCCACCATCTGCATCGGCAGTTGCAGGTTCTTGCCGAGCGGTGTCTCGCCGAAGGCGCGGTTCACCTGCTCGCGCATCTGGGACTGCTGTTCGGTGAAGGCGCGCATCGAATGTTCGAGAAAACTCGGCACGACCATCTGCATCTGATCGCCGTAATAGGTGATGAGCTGGCGCAGGAAGGATATCGGAAGCAGGGTGTTGCCGGTCTTCGATTCCTGTTCGAAGATGATCTGGGTCAGCACCGAATGGGTGATATCATCTCCGCTTTTTGCATCCTGGACGATAAAATCTTCGCCCTTCTTCACCATCTCCGCCAGGTCTTCCAGCGTGACATAGGTGCTGGTACCCGTATTGTATAGCCGGCGATTGGCGTATTTCTTGATGACTATCTGACCCTCATGCTTCGCCATATCAGTCTCCTGGACCCCCGTCTGAATTATGGATATTCCTCCACTTCAGACTGTAGACGCAAAAGAAGGCCGGTGACAATCTCTTTGTGCGATGCGGCAAACCTTTCACAGAGCAGATGAATCGGCTTTGGCGCCGGCCGCCGAAAAATGACGGCAGCCGGTCTTCGCGTTTGACTTGTGCTGCAAGCTTTGCCAGTTTCCACTTATGTAAGTGAGACGAAAAACGAGGAGGAGCGTCCCCATGAGCAATTCATCCGTCGTCATCGCCAGCGCAGGCCGAACAGCCGTCGGCTCGTTCAACGGCGCTTTCGGGACCGTTCCCGCGCATGAACTCGGCGCGGCCGTCATCAAGGGTGCACTCGCGCGCGCCGGCGTCGATGCCGGCGAAGTGGATGAGGTGATCCTCGGCCAGGTGCTTGCCGCCGGTGAGGGCCAGAATCCGGCCCGCCAGGCGGCGATCAAGGCCGGCATTCCGAAGGAGGCAACGGCCTGGGGCGTCAACCAGCTCTGCGGCTCCGGTTTGCGCGCCGTCGCACTCGGCATGCAGCAGATCGCCACCGGCGATGCCAAGATTATCGTGGCCGGCGGCCAGGAATCCATGTCGATGGCGCCGCATGCCGCGCATTTGCGCAGCGGCACGAAGATGGGCGACATGAAGATGGTCGACACGATGATCAAGGACGGCCTGACCGACGCCTTCCATGGTTATCACATGGGCGTCACCGCCGAGAATATCGCGCGCCAGTGGCAGCTTTCGCGCGACGATCAGGATCAGTTCGCCGTCGCCTCGCAGAACAAGGCTGAAGCGGCGCAGAAGGCCGGCCGTTTTGCCGACGAGATCATCCCCTACCTCATCCAGACGCGGAAGGGCGACGTGACCGTCGATGCCGACGAATATATCCGCCATGGCGCCACGCTGGAAGCAATGGGCAAGCTGCGTCCGGCCTTCGACAAGGACGGCACGGTCACGGCCGCCAATGCCTCCGGCCTCAACGACGGTGCGGCCGCAGCCGTGCTGATGAGCGAAGCCGAAGCTATCAGGCGCGGCATTCAGCCGCTCGCCCGCATCGTTTCCTGGGCGACGGCCGGCGTCGATCCTTCGATCATGGGCACCGGCCCGATCCCGGCGTCGCGCAAGGCGCTGGAGAAGGCTGGCTGGACGGTCGGCGATCTCGATCTCGTCGAAGCCAACGAGGCGTTTGCGGCCCAGGCCTGCGCCGTCAACAAGGATCTCGGCTGGGATCCATCGATCGTCAACGTCAATGGCGGGGCGATTGCGATCGGCCATCCGATCGGCGCCTCCGGCGCGCGCGTTCTCAACACGCTGCTGTTCGAAATGAAACGCCGCGGTGCCAAGAAGGGCCTCGCCACGCTTTGCATCGGCGGCGGCATGGGTGTGGCCATGTGCTTTGAGGCGCTTTAAACAGCATACGATCCGTCATTGATTGAAAAGCCCGCCACGAGGCGGGCGAAAAACAAAGAAGGGGAGTGGAACATGGGCAGAGTGGCTCTGGTCACTGGTGGTACACGCGGCATCGGCGCGGCGATTTCCGTAGCATTGAAAAATGCCGGATACAGGGTTGCCGCCAACTATGCCGGCAATGACGAGAAGGCCAAGGCCTTCCACGACGCCACCGGCGTTCCGGTGTTCAAATGGGATGTTTCGGATTACGCTGCCTGCGGCGAAGGGATCGCCAGGATCGAAAGCGAGATCGGTCCGGTCGAAATCCTCGTCAACAACGCCGGCATCACCCGTGACGCAATGTTCCACAAGATGACGCCGCAGCAGTGGCACGAGGTGATCAATACCAACCTCACCGGCCTGTTCAACATGACGCATCAGGTCTGGACCGGCATGCGCGACCGCAGCTTCGGCCGCATCGTCAATATCTCCTCGATCAACGGCCAGAAGGGCCAGATGGGCCAGGCGAATTATTCGGCCGCCAAGGCCGGCGATCTCGGCTTTACCAAGGCGCTGGCTCAGGAAGGGGCTGCCAAGAACATCACCGTCAACGCCATCTGCCCCGGTTATATCGGAACCGAGATGGTGCTGGCCGTGCCGGAGAAGGTGCTGAACGAACGCATCATTCCGCAGATCCCCGTCGGCCGCCTCGGTGAGCCTGAGGAAATCGCGCGCTGCGTCACCTTCCTCGCCTCCGACGATGCCGGCTTCATCACCGGTTCGACGCTGACGGCCAATGGCGGACAGTTCTTCGTTTAAGACAGAACGGACGCTTGTCGCTTTCTAAGCAAAGGCGCGTTGCAGGACGCGCCTTTGCTTTTTGAGGCAGTGAGAACGCTGCCCGCACGATGCTTTGAGGGGATCGTGACTCTTTTTGGGAGTCAGAAGCGCTTGCCGGTGTTCTGGCCTCGCTGAACCTGAATCTTGACCGGCACTGGCTGCTGCGAGCGATCTCTGCTGAGAAGAGCTGAGATCGCGGTTGTCAGGAACGCCGCGGCGACGAGAACGGCGACGGTTGAACTTAGGACAATCTGGTCCATGAAAATATTCCTTCACTGCGTCGGGCGATGGTGCCTGCCCGGTGCTCACGAAGGAAATATGCGCCTGGCTGAGGGGCGCGGGTAGGTTTGACTTTCGCGACCCAGTGTCAACGGTTCATTGACCGCTGCGGCTGGCAAGAAAAAACGGGCGCAGAAGCGCCCGTTGGGAGTCCGATATGCTTTCGCCGGTCAGTAGCGGCAGCGAGCCTCGTAGCGGCGGCCGTAGCGGTCGCGATAGATGCAATAGCCGCGGCGTTCGACCGACTGGCCGATGAGAGCGCCGGTCAGGCCGCCGGCAACGGCGCCGACTGCGGCACCACCCCAGCTGTTGGTGACGGCGCCGCCGATGATAGCGCCAGTGCCGGCACCGATCGCGGTACCTTGCTCGGTCGCCGTGCACGACGCCAGGGCGCCGACGAGCGCACCAATAAGAACAATCTTCTTCATCATGTCGTAACTCCCCAGGTTAGTTGGCCTTTAGATGCGGCCCATTAGTACAAGGATAATGATAATCACGAGAACTAGCCCCAAACCGCCGGAAGGTCCATAGCCCCAGCCACGGCTATAACCCCAATTCGGCAAAGCTCCGATCAAGAGCAGAATGAGGATAACAAGTAGTATGGTGCCTAGCATGATGTGTTTCCTTCATTTCATCGGCAATTTGGATGGACGAGAAACACGCATTGGCGATTTTTGTTCCCGGTTACATGGCTGAAATGTGACGAGGCTCGATTCACGGTTTAATTTCGGTGATCTCCGAAAAATGCCGATATGGTTAAAAAGCTGTTTAAATACAATATGTTGCGGTGAACAAAGAGGGAAAGTCGCGATGTCGCCGATTCGTCAGCGATTCGTTCCGTATTTGATCAGCACCGTAATCTCGCCGCCTTTGGCTTAACGCTGCCTGAATCCGGCTTCCGAAAGATTAACGCCGCTGCGAGGAGGCCGGGCGAAAGGACCTGCCGCCGATCCGCATCTAGCGCCCGGAATTGATGACACCACCAGATGTGGGCGTGAACAAAAAGTGAAAGCAGGGGCGTCGGCGATTCGTCTCCGATTCGTTCCGCCTTTGGTCGAGAGGTTAATTTCCGGACGGATTTTCGCCTGTTCAAGACCCGGCGGAAATCGCAGTCACGCCGACGAATATTGGGAACGGGAGAGAGTCTTACGATTCAGCATCTAGTGGGAAAAAGTGATTCAAAATCAATACTTAGCCGTGAACAAAAGCTGAATCATCCGGAGTCAGCGATTCGTCGCTGATTCGTTCTCAGGCTGTTCCGAATCGCATATTCGGGTGTTCCGCAAGACTCGCAAAGGTCGTAATCGCCGAGGCATTTTGAAATCTGCCCTTGCGTTTGCGGCGCCACCTGTCCATGTGTTCTTTAGCTTCCGTCGAGAAGCCGAGATTTTCCTGGGGCGCCCGCCCCATTTGCATGGACCGATGATTCTGACTTCGCAGCCGATGATTCTGAGTGGACGCGGTGTAACCGCGGTGCTCGGGCCGACCAATACCGGCAAGACCCATTATGCCATCGAGCGCATGGTCGCGCACGGGACCGGCGTGATCGGCCTGCCGCTCCGGCTGCTGGCGCGCGAGGTCTATACGCGGGTTGTGGAGAAGGTCGGCGCGCAGAATGTGGCGCTGGTCACCGGTGAGGAAAAGATTTCGCCGCCCAATGCACGTTTTTCGGTCTGCACCGTCGAGGCGATGCCGCGCGAGACCAAGGCCGCCTTCGTCGCGATCGACGAGGTGCAGCTCGCCGGCGATCTCGAGCGCGGCCATATCTTCACCGACCGCATCCTGCATCTTCGCGGCCGCGAGGAAACGCTGCTGCTTGGTGCTGCGACGATGCAGCCGATCCTGCAGCAGCTCCTGCCCGGCATCACGATCGTCGAGCGGCCGCGGCTTTCGCATCTCTTCTACGCCGGGCAGAAGAAGATCACCCGGCTACCGCAGCGCTCGGCGATCGTCGCCTTCTCGGCCGACGAGGTCTATGCCATCGCCGAGCTCATCCGCCGGCAGCGCGGCGGTGCTGCGGTCGTGCTCGGCGCGCTCAGCCCGCGCACCCGCAATGCGCAGGTCGCACTCTACCAGGCCGGCGATGTCGAATATCTGGTGGCGACCGATGCGATCGGCATGGGCCTCAACCTCGATGTCGATCACGTCGCCTTCGCCCAGGACCGGAAATTCGACGGCTACCAGTTCCGCAATCTCAATCCGGGCGAACTCGGCCAGATCGCCGGCCGCGCCGGACGGCACGTGCGCGACGGAACCTTCGGCGTCACCGGGCAGGTCTCGCCTTTCGACGAGGAGCTGGTGCAACGGATCGAGGGGCACGAATTCGACAACGTCAAGGTTTTGCAGTGGCGCACGACCGAGATGGACTTCTCCTCGATCCACGCGCTGCGCGCCAGCCTCGAAGCGGGGCCGCGCGTGCCGGGGCTGACGCGGGCACTGCCTGCGGTCGACCAGCAGGCGCTGGAACAGCTTTCGCGTTATCCCGAGATCGTCGATCTCGCCGACAGGCCGGCTCGCGTCGAAAAACTCTGGGAGGCTTGCGCGCTTCCCGACTATCGGCGTATCACCCCGGCACAACATGCCGATCTTATCTCCACCCTCTTTTCCGATCTCGTCCGCTATGGCACGGTGAACGAGCAGTTTCTCGCGGAGCAGGTTCATCGCTCCGATCGGATAGATGGGGAAATTGACACGCTTTCGGCGCGAATCGCGCAGATAAGGACCTGGACCTATGTTTCGAATCGGCCTGGTTGGCTTGCCGATCCGACACACTGGCAGGAAAAGACGCGGGAAATCGAAGATCGATTGTCCGACGCGTTACATGAAAGGTTGACGAAACGCTTTGTTGATCGCAGGACATCTGTGCTCATGAAGCGCCTGAGAGAGAATGCGATGCTGGAAGCTGAAATCAGTGTGAATGGCGATGTCTTCGTTGAAGGACATCATGTAGGGCAATTGAGTGGATTCCGTTTCACGCCGGTGGCGAGAACGGACGGACCGGATGCCAAGGCGGTTCAGGCTGCGTCGCAGAAAGCGCTCGCGCTCGAATTCGAGGCCCGTGCGGCTCGAATTCATGCCGCCGGCAACAGCGACCTGGCGATCGGCGCCGACGGGTTGATCCGCTGGATTGGCGACCCGGTGGCGCGGCTTTCGGGCAGCGATCACATCATGCGCCCGCGCGTGATCCTGCTCGCCGACGAGCAGTTGACGGGCAATGCGCGCGATCATGTCGCCGCCCGTATCGAGCGCTTCGTCAATCATCATATCAGCACGGTGCTGAAGCCGCTCGACGATCTGTCGCGCGCCGAAGACCTGCAGGGTCTCGCCAAGGGGCTGGCATTCCAGCTCGTCGAGAATCTCGGCGTGCTGTTCCGCCGCGACGTCACCGAAGAAGTGAAGTCGCTCGACCAGGAGGCCCGAGCCTCGATGCGCCGCTACGGCGTGCGTTTCGGCGCCTACCATATCTTCGTTCCGGCACTGCTGAAGCCGGCGCCGGCCGAGCTCATCACGCTGCTGTGGGCGCTGAAGAACGACGGTCTGGACAAACCGGGCTATGGCGATCTCATTCCGGTGCTGGCTGCCGGCCGTACCTCCGTCGTCACCGATCCGAGCTATGAGCGGATGTTCTACAAGCTCGCCGGCTTCCGCTTCCTCGGCAAGCGCGCGGTGCGCATCGACATTCTCGAAAGGCTTGCCGATATCATCCGTCCGCTGCTGCAGTGGAAGCCGGGTCAGAACAACCGTCCGGAGGGCGCCTATGACGGTCGCCGCTTTACGACGACGACGGCGATGCTGTCGATCCTCGGCGCGACGCTTGAGGACATGGAAGAAATCCTCAAGGGTCTCGGCTATCGCGCCGATGCCGTGAAGGCGGAAGAGGCATCGGCCCATCTTGCGACGCAGGACGCGGTTTCGACGCCGGCTGCAGCCACCGAAACGCCTGCGGACGAGACAGCTGAAAAGGCCGATCACGACGACGCCGACGGGGCGACGGAGGAGACTGCTGCCGAGCCGGCCGCGACCGAGGCGGCTTTGGATGTTGTCGACACGACTGTGACGGAAGCGGTGGAAACCCCCGCTTCGGCCGAAGCATCGGCTGCCACGGAGGCTGCATCCGCCTCTGAGGAAACGGTGTCGGCGCCTGGGGAAGCAGTGGCTGCTTCCGGGGAGGCCGGCGAGCCGGTGGAACCGAAGCCGGTTCTTCTGTGGCGTCTCGGCGGCCGCAACGACAATCAGCGCCAGGCGCGCGGCGGGCATGGCGAACGCCGTGGCGGCCAGGGCCAGGAGCGCGGACAGAACCAGGAACGCGGCGACCGCAATCGCCGGCCTGGGGGCGGTGAAGGCGGCGAGGGCAATCGCGGCGGCGAAGGCCGCGACAATAATCGTCACAATCGCAAGGACGGTGGCGGTCGTGATGGCGGCCGGCCGCAGCAGGCAAGAGGCGACCGCAACAACCAGCCACGGGGCGATCAGCCGCGCGGCGACCGGCAGGATCGCGGCGATCGCAAGGATCGCGGTGACCGCAACGATCGTAACGACCGCAACAACAATCGCGGCGCTTCGCAGCCGCTGCGCTTCGAGGCCAAGCCGCCGCGCAAGGAAAAGCCGATCGATCCGGATTCACCTTTCGCCAAGCTCGCGGCTCTCAAGGAGCAGATGAAGAAGTAATCATGAGCGGGGAGACACAGCCGACAAGCGGTTCGCGCCAGCGCATCGACAAATGGCTGTTCTTCACGCGCATGGTGAAGTCGCGCTCGTTGGCGCAGAGCCATGTCCAGTCGGGCCATGTGCGCATCAACGGCGAGCGCTGCAATCATCCGAGCCAGATGGTCAAGCCGGGCGACCGCATCGAGCTGACGCTGGAACGGCGCGATGTCGTTCTGGTCGTGCGTTTTGCCGGCGAGCGGCGGGGGCCTTACGAGGAGGCCCGCCTGCTCTACGAGGACCTGTCGCCGCCACCGGATGAGACAAAACGTCTCACGCCCTATGAGCAGGCGATCCGGGCGAGCGGTAGCGGTCGTCCAACCAAAAAGGAACGACGCGCAATCGACAGGCTGATGTCGGACGAGGATTAGAAAACTCTGTCTGTGCTGGCGGCTTTTGCAGATCGTTTATCCTTGAAATCCGGCGCCAAAGCCGATACGTCACTGACAACCTGCCGGAAGCGTGCTTGCCGCCCAAGCCTGCCCACGCTTTTCCTCCGGCACGGGGATAGGCGCGACGTTCCAGGTTGCCCGGCCCCATCCGCATGGAAATCCTGGAGTTCTTCATGACCTATGTCGTGACCGACAATTGCATCAAGTGCAAATACACCGATTGCGTGGAAGTCTGCCCTGTCGACTGCTTCTATGAGGGCGAGAATTTTCTCGTCATCCATCCTGACGAATGCATCGATTGCGGCGTCTGCGAGCCGGAATGTCCCGCCGAGGCGATCAAGCCGGATACCGAGCCGGGCCTCGACAAATGGCTGAAGATCAATACCGAATATGCCACCATCTGGCCGAATATCACGGTCAAGAAGGACCCATTGCCCGAGGCCAAGGAAATGGACGGCGAAACCGGAAAGTTCGAGAAATATTTCTCCGAAAAACCCGGTTCCGGCGATTGAGTCGCCGGCCATAATCGGCCGCCGGATTCGGGCGGCCGTGGGGTAAAACGTTTGGAGCCTTTCCTGGTCAGATTGCAGCATTCTGCCGGAGCAGGTTTTCGTCAGGGCAAAGGCGATTGGCGAAGGGCATACTTCTTGGTACGTCCGAGCCGATCGCCTTTGATCCTGGTGGAAAAATGCCCGGCCCACCGGCCGCACCGCTTCGCCACGGCGAAGCGACAAGTGCGTCCGGCGATTCAAGAGTCTTGCAGATTTGCAAGCAAATCTGCGGGAGGGTTGGCTGAAACGGGCCGGTTGATCGACCGGCCGGCTTGGCCGTAGAACTGGGCTACGACGCGCGCCGGCCGGTCGACCATCCGACTCCGTTTGAGCCAACAGAATGCTTCAATTTGACCAGGAAAGGCTCCAAAAGCTGCGTGAGGAATATGGGTGACATGTGTTGCCCGCATGACTCAAGCGAAGCAAATTATTGATTTCCTCATATTTTTATGATAGGTTTTGCCTACTGTTCCATTTGTGGCATGACGCATGCCCAAAACCATCACGAAAGCAAAACAAATCCGTACGCGGTTTCCGTGACATATCAACGCTTTGAGCGCCGGGTCCCAAGATCGTGCGCAAGAAGTTCTTTGCTTTTGCCCGATGGGACCAGAGTGAAGTCACCCGACGGATACTACCGTCTCACCCGGGCCTGACTGACCCGGCTCCGGCCGCCGCCGGAAGCGTAACAGGGAGTTTTTGAATAGAATGACGACTCAGCAGAAAAAGCCTTCCACAGCTCGCCATGGCTTCAAGACCGGTGAATCGATCGTCTACCCCGCTCACGGCGTCGGTACCATCACCGCTATCGAAGAGCAAGAAGTTGCCGGCATGAAGCTCGAACTTTTCGTTATCGATTTCGAAAAGGACAAGATGCGGCTGAAGGTTCCGGTTGCGAAGGCAATGAGCATCGGTATGCGCAAGCTTTCGGAAACGGATTTCGTCGAGCGTGCATTGAAGGTCGTGCAGGGCAAGGCGCGCGTCAAGCGCACCATGTGGTCCCGTCGCGCCCAGGAATATGATGCCAAGATCAATTCCGGCGATCTGATTTCCATCGCTGAAGTCGTGCGCGATCTCTATCGTGCCGAAAACCAGCCCGAGCAGTCCTATTCCGAGCGTCAGCTGTATGAGGCTGCGCTCGACCGCATGGCGCGCGAAATCGCCGCCGTCAACAAGATGTCGGAAACCGAAGCCGTCCGTCTCGTCGAGACCAATCTCAACAAGGGTCCGAAGCGCGGCAAGGCGATCGAAGAAGACGATTCGCAGGACGAAGCCGCATAAGGCGATCCTGTTTTTCCTATCGAAAAAACCCGGCCTTCGCGTCGGGTTTTTTTATTGGAACTTTTTCCCGACTGCCGCGTTTAACACACGTAATTGCGGACTGCTCGCCGGGCAATAGCCTCGACGGGCGAACTGCTATTCCGTCAATGTTCGATGAGGAGCGGATCATGCCTTTCCAATATTGCCCATCCGGCAAGGTGAAGAAACAGGTCCAGCCCAGCCGTCTTTCCGGCTCATGATGAGAAATAGGGCCTCCCCCTGAAAAGTCCAGGGGCGAGGTCTTCATGCATTCAGAAGCCTTTCAAGCCGGACAGCAATGTTCCGGCATGTGAGTTTTATTGTTCATTTAGGGCGAGAGGCCTGTTTCAGGAGATCGAAATGAAGAACATGTCTGCAGACCGGCGCATGATCAAAATCGCGATGGCCGCCCCTTATCTCGCCCGCCAGGAAGAACACGATCTCGCCATCCGCTGGAAGGATCACGATGATCGCGGCGCGCGCAACCAGATCGCCATGGCGCATATGCGCCTCGTCATCTCCATGGCCGGCAAGTTCCGCAATTTCGGCCTGCCGATGAGCGACCTCGTGCAGGAGGGATATGTCGGCCTGCTGGAGGCCGCCGCCCGCTTCGAGCCGGACCGCGATGTACGCTTTTCCACTTATGCCAGCTGGTGGATCAGGGCTTCGATCCAGGATTACATCCTGCGCAACTGGTCGATCGTCCGCGGCGGCACGAGCTCGGCGCAGAAGGCGCTGTTCTTCAATCTGCGCCGTCTGCGCGCCAAGCTCGCCAAGGGCGACACGCAGCTGACGCTGCAATCCATTCACCAGGAAATCGCCGCGGCGCTCGGCGTCAGCCTCGCCGATGTACAGACCATGGATGCCAGGCTTTCCGGCAACGACGCCTCGCTGCAGGCGCCTTCGGTCTCCGGCGATGCCGAGAGCGCGGAGAAGATGGACTTCCTCGTCAGCGACGATCCGCTGCCGGACGAGCAAGTCTCCAACATGATCGACGGCGAACGCCGCCGCATCTGGCTCGCTTCGGCGCTGAAACATCTCAACGAACGCGAGATGAAGATCATCAGCGCCCGGCGTCTGGCGGAAGACGGCGCCACGCTCGAAGAACTCGGGGCCGATCTCGGCATCTCCAAGGAGCGTGTGCGGCAGATCGAAAGCCGGGCGATGGAGAAGCTCCGCAGCGCGCTCGTCAGCGCCGATCCGCATATGGCGGCCTACGCCTGACTTATAGCCCGCCTGAATCTATCGCATGTCGCAGAAAATCGCGGCGCACATCATCCCGACGATGCCGTATCCCCTTCAGCAGCAGCACAGACTGGCCCGGCGCAAGCCGGGTTTTTTTTACTCGGCGATGATCTTGACGCGATCGCCAGGTGAAACGGCTGCGCCGGTGGGCAGGGCGTTGATGAGTTTGAAGAGATCGAGCTTGCGGTCGGTGCCCATCATGCGGGCGGCGAGCGTCGAGATATTTTCACCCGGCCGGACGGTGACGACGCGGATGCGCAAGGGCTTCAGCGAGGCAGCTTCGGCCGGCGTCATGCGCCGGAAACTTGCGCGCAGGACTTCGGCCGTCGGCTCGAGCGCGTCGCTGCCCTTCGGCACGGCGGTCAGGAAACGGAAGATCTGCGAATTGTTGCGGATCACGGTGACGTCGAAATCCCAGCGGTCGGCGCTGGCGCGCGCGGTAGCGGCTTCCATGCCGTTGATGGTGATCGGCTGAATGGTCGACGGGTCGAGACCGGTCACCCAGCCGCTGGAAATATAGTTGGTAAGGCTCTGGTTCTGATTGTCGGCGACGCCGTCGAAGCGCACGGCGATGTCGTTCGGGCCGGTCGCCATCACCGCTTCGACCTTGTTGTCGATATGGAAATCCGGCGGCACGTCGAAGCGGATGCCGAGGCCGCCGTGCAGGAAGGTCTGACCGCGCACATAGCCTTCCTCAGGGCTGTCGCCGTAGAGCAGGCCGTCTATGCCGTCGAGATAATAATCGCGGCCCTTGTCGCCGACCGAACCTTCCTGGCCGAAGGCGCGGGCGTGGGTGCGGGCAAGCTCGATGCGCTGCGCCGAATTCGGGTGGCTCGACAGGAAGTCGAGGCTCTGGTCGGCTTCGGGATCGACGGACATGAAACGGCTGTAAGCCGCCATGGAATCGAGGAAACGGGCGGCGGCATACGGATCGTAGCCGGCTTCGCCGAGCATGCGTACGCCGATGACGTCGGCCTGCAATTCCTGCTGCCGGGAGAAGGCAGCGAGCCGCAGCTTGCCGCGGGCCAGCGCCTGCTTGCCGGCGATATCGCTGGAAAGCACCTCGGCGACGACGCGGCTGGCGATGACCTCCGCCTCTTCGCGTTTCTGCCGCTCGATGCCGTGATTGGCCGTCACATGGCCCATCTCGTGCGACAGCACGGCTGCGACCTCGGAGGCGTCGTTGGCGAGCGCCAGCAGGCCACGGGTAACGTAGAGATAACCGCCCGGCAGCGCAAAGGCGTTGATGGCAGGCGAATTCAGGATGGTGATGCGGTAGGACTGGCTCGGATTTTCCGACACTGCCGTCAGCGCGCCGGCGATGCGGGCGACGAGGCGTTCGGTCTTGGCGTCCTTGTATTCGCCGCCGTAGCTTGCCACGATGCGCGGATGCTCACGGGCACCCATCGCGGCGCGCGGGTCGTTTTTCTGCACCTCGTCGACGATCTGCGGATTGGAAGACGGCGACACGCTCGGCTGGTAGGATTGCTCGATCAGCGTCTGGCAGCCATTCAGCGCCATTGCGACGGCCGACAGCAGCATCAGGCGGCGCAAGAAGCGCTGCGGCGCAGAGATGGCATCACTGGAAAGCGCGGGCGATTTCCACGTCGTCAAGCTATCCAGTCTGTTTCTCCGCATCATGTCGCTATTTTGCCGGTTTACCGCAGGTTCGGACCGGCCGTGGCAAGGGGGATTCAACAGGTGCGCACCCCTGATCTCGCACTGCACAATCGGCCGATACAAGTCCTTGCTGTAGCTGATTTCCGCATCGGTTGCATAGCGAAACTCTGTTTAAATGTGGCGCCGTTGCATTTTGGCAAGTCTCGGGCAGCGAGACCTCCCTTCGCTCGGACGAAATTATGGCGAAAGTTCCGTCACGACACGGAGATTCGTCGGCGGCGCAGAAAAAGAACGGATCGATTGAACGAACCGGCCGGACAGCGACAGCCATGCGAGAAAATTGCAATCCTTGATAAGCGTAACGCGGACAGAACGCCTTATGATGAGTGTTCCGCGTGTACGATCCGGCTATTCCGCGGCTTTCGCCGTCGTCGCCTGGGGCAGCTTCGCCTCGCCGGCGCGGGGCAGTTGCACCGGCTTCAGCATGATGGCAGCCACAAGGCCGATCAGCGCAATGGCGCAGGCGGTCATGAACAGCGGCGAAAAGGCGGCGGCGTAGATATCGGCGACGGCCCGGCGGCTTGCTTCGGGAAGCGAAGCCATCATCTTCGGCGTCAGCTGCTCGATATCGGCGACACCGGGAATGGAGACGCCGACCTTGCCGAGCCCAGAAGCGATGATGGCGCCGTAGATTGATATGGCGATCGATGCGCCTCCCATGCGCGACAGCGTCACCGAGCCGGTGGCGGCGCCGACATCGCGGGCGGGCGCTGAATTCTGCACGCCGATCACGGGAACCTGCTGGGCAAGACCGATGCCGATGCCATGCAGCATCATGATCGCCCCGATGAAAGCGATCGGCGTTCCCGCATGGATCTGCGACATCAGTGCGAAGGCGATGGCGCTGCATGTCAGGCTGGCGATGGCGAAGGGTTTGTAACGGCCCGTCTTCGAGATGATGCGGCCGGCGGAAAGCGACCCGCAGACGAGGCCGCCTGTGAGAAGGATGAAGAGAAGGCCAGCGGCAGAGGGCGAAAGGCCGGTGGTGGTCTGCAGGAAGAGAGCGAGATAGTTGACCATGCCGATGGCGATGGCGCCGCCCATGATCGACATCACCAGCAGCAGGCTGAAGGTGGAATTGCGAAAGAGCTCCAGGGGAACGATCGGCTCCGGCGCGCGGCGCTCGACAAATACCCAGGCGACGGCGCAGACGACGCCGAAAGCGACGATGCCGATACTCTGCGGCGAAATCAGCGCGCCGAACAATTCGCTGCTATCCGTGGCAAGCACGATACTGGTCGTCGTCAGCG
>NZ_CP020947.1:3862500-3980000 GCF_000172795.2 Rhizobium sp. CIAT894 | reverse complement strand
TGAGGGAAAGGTGAAAAGCACCCCGACAAGGGGAGTGAAATAGAACCTGAAACCGGATGCCTACAAACAGTCGGAGCCTGAGAGGGTGACGGCGTACCTTTTGTATAATGGGTCAACGACTTAGTGTAACAAGCAAGCTTAAGCCGGTAGGTGTAGGCGAAGCGAAAGCGAGTCTGAATAGGGCGATATAGTTTGTTGCATTAGACCCGAAACCGAGTGATCTAGCCATGAGCAGGTTGAAGGTTGGGTAACACCAACTGGAGGACCGAACCCGCATCTGTTGCAATAGATTGGGATGACTTGTGGCTAGGGGTGAAAGGCCAATCAAACTCGGAAATAGCTGGTTCTCCGCGAAATCTATTTAGGTAGAGCGTCGAGCGAATACCCCCGGGGGTAGAGCACTGGATGGGCTATGGGGACTCACCGTCTTACTGATCCTAACCAAACTCCGAATACCGGGGAGTACTACTCGGCAGACACACGGCGGGTGCTAACGTCCGTCGTGAAAAGGGCAACAACCCTAACCTCCAGCTAAGGTCCCCAAGTCATGGCTAAGTGGGAAAGGATGTGAGGATCCCAAAACAACCAGGATGTTGGCTTAGAAGCAGCCATCATTTAAAGAAAGCGTAACAGCTCACTGGTCTAAATAAGGGTCTTTGCGCCGAAAATGTAACGGGGCTGAAGCCATGCACCGAAGCTGAGGATTTGCAGTAATGCAAGTGGTAGCGGAGCGTTCCGTAAGCTGATGAAGGGAGACCTGTGAGGGCTCCTGGAGGTATCGGAAGTGCGAATGTTGACATGAGTAACGATAAAGAGGGTGAGAGACCCTCTCGCCGAAAGACCAAGGGTTCCTGCTTAAAGTTAATCTGAGCAGGGTTAGCCGGCCCCTAAGGCGAGGCAGAAATGCGTAGTCGATGGGAACCACGTTAATATTCGTGGGCCTGGTGGTAGTGACGGATTGCACAAGTTGTTCTGGTTTATTGGATTATCAGGGCAGCGGAGCGGTTCCAGGAAATAGCTCCACCGTATAGACCGTACCCGAAACCGACACAGGTGGTCAGGTAGAGTATACCAAGGCGCTTGAGAGAACTATGTTGAAGGAACTCGGCAAATTGCACGCGTAACTTCGGAAGAAGCGTGACCCCATATGAGGCAACTCTTGTGGGGTGGCACAGACCAGGGGGTAGCGACTGTTTATCAAAAACACAGGGCTCTGCGAAGTCGCAAGACGACGTATAGGGTCTGACGCCTGCCCGGTGCTGGAAGGTTAAGAGGAGAGGTGCAAGCTTTGAATCGAAGCCCCAGTAAACGGCGGCCGTAACTATAACGGTCCTAAGGTAGCGAAATTCCTTGTCGGGTAAGTTCCGACCTGCACGAATGGCGTAACGACTTCCCCGCTGTCTCCAACATAGACTCAGTGAAATTGAATTCCCCGTGAAGATGCGGGGTTCCTGCGGTCAGACGGAAAGACCCCGTGCACCTTTACTATAGCTTTACACTGGCATTCGTGTCGGCATGTGTAGGATAGGTGGTAGGCTTTGAAGCGGGGACGCCAGTTTCCGTGGAGCCATCCTTGAAATACCACCCTTATCGTCATGGATGTCTAACCGCGGCCCGTCATCCGGGTCCGGGACAGTGTATGGTGGGTAGTTTGACTGGGGCGGTCGCCTCCGAAAGAGTAACGGAGGCGCGCGATGGTGGGCTCAGACCGGTCGGAAATCGGTCGTCGAGTGCAATGGCATAAGCCCGCCTGACTGCGAGACTGACAAGTCGAGCAGAGACGAAAGTCGGTCATAGTGATCCGGTGGTCCCGTGTGGAAGGGCCATCGCTCAACGGATAAAAGGTACGCCGGGGATAACAGGCTGATGACCCCCAAGAGTCCATATCGACGGGGTTGTTTGGCACCTCGATGTCGGCTCATCGCATCCTGGGGCTGGAGCAGGTCCCAAGGGTTTGGCTGTTCGCCAATTAAAGCGGTACGTGAGCTGGGTTCAGAACGTCGTGAGACAGTTCGGTCCCTATCTGCCGTGGGTGTAGGAATATTGACAGGATCTGTCCCTAGTACGAGAGGACCGGGATGGACATATCTCTGGTGGACCTGTTGTCCTGCCAAGGGCATAGCAGGGTAGCTATATATGGACGGGATAACCGCTGAAGGCATCTAAGCGGGAAACCCACCTGAAAACGAGTATTCCCTATCAGAGCCGTGGAAGACGACCACGTTGATAGGCCGGGTGTGGAAGTGCGGCAACGCATGAAGCTTACCGGTACTAATAGCTCGATCGGCTTGATCGTTCTCATTGACTGTGCTCATCGAACAAAGTTCGATAGTGAGTAGTGAATAGGCAGTAGCGAGTAGTGAGTAGTAAACTGCTCCGCCTCTTCCCTCGCAAACATCAAAGACGTGTTCAAAAAAATGCGATGACGCTAGTCACTATTGCCTAATGGCTACTGACTACCGCCTCATCCCCCAGCTTCTCAAACATAAGTTGCGCTTTGCCGACCTGGTGGTTATGGCGGGGTGGCTGCACCCGTTCCCTTTCCGAACACGGCCGTGAAACGCCCCTGCGCCCATGGTACTTCGTCTTAAGACGCGGGAGAGTAGGTCGCTGCCAGGTCTGCAAAGCGCAACTTCATGATATAAAATCTTCTCACACAAAACTAACGGCCCAAAGCCGATCAAAGGGCCGCTCACAAAGCGGCCTTTCGTGTTAATATATACCGCGGGGTGGAGCAGCCCGGTAGCTCGTCAGGCTCATAACCTGAAGGCCGCAGGTTCAAATCCTGCCCCCGCAACCAATCATGCCCTATCGAAATACCAAAAAGCCCCGCCAGGGGCTGTCGCCGTTTCGGCGAAACAGGTCTTAGCCCTCCGCGGCGGTGGCGGTCTTTTCCTGGCGGTCCCGTGCGGCGATCATCGCGGCGGCGGCTCCCGTCTTCTCATCCCCGCCCACCTGCACGCTCGGCGTTGCGAATGCGATACCGGCGGCCTTGAATGCCTCGCGGATCATCAAATAGGCCTTGCGGCGGATGTAGGTCTGCTGACCGGGGACCGTCGTCATCGCGAAACTCAGCACGATGCCGTAGTCGCCGAATTCTTCGACACCCTTCATCTTGAGCGGTTCTATGAACAGCGGGCCGACTTCCGGATCCGCCTGTAGTTCGGCGCCGATCGCCTTGGCGATCTTGCGCGCCTTGTTGATGTCGGTGTCGAATCCGACCGATATCCTGAACTTGTCGATCACCCAGTCGCGGCTCATATTCTCGACTGCGCCAAGTGCGCCGAAAGGCACGGTGAAGACGGGCCCGCGATGGTGGCGGAGGCGGACGGAGCGGAGACTGAACCCTTCCACCGTGCCCTTGTAGCTCCCGCTCTGGATATATTCACCGACCCTGAAGGCGTCGTCGAGCATATAGAAGACGCCGCTGATGACGTCCTTGACGAGGGTCTGTGATCCGAAACCCAGCGCCACACCGAAGATCCCGGCGCCTGCGATGAGCGGCCCGATTTCGACGCCGAGCTGCGCAAGAACGATCAATGCCGCCATCACGGCGACCAATACGGCCAACATGTTGCGGAAGATCGGAAGCAGAGTGCGCACTCGCGCGCGCCGGGCGCTCTCGGCAGGGGAGGGCGCGGCACCTTCGGGTGCCGAAGCCAGCATCCGATCGATCCATGCCCTTGAAAGGTGCCAGACGAGATCGGCGAGCAGGAGGACAATCACGCTCTTCAGGAGACCATATGCGATCGCCTGCGCGGCGGGATTGCCTGCGATAATGGACGTCGTGCTGGTTCTCGAGACGGCCGCAAGCGAGGCCACTGCAAGCAGAAGGACGATCGCTCGGCTTCCGCGCACAAAGAGGACCTGCCGAACGCTTCGCGGCTCGGCCTGACTGGCAGTCTCGGCGGCGTTTCCGACGATCTTCAGCAGCGGCGGCAGCAGGAGCATGTAGACGCCGATCATGAAAAGCCCGGTGAGACCGATCGACCATACCAGCCAGAGGATCAGGACGGAGAGGACGATAGCCAGCCTCGCCTTGAGGCTCATGGCCACTCCCGACACCACACCTTCGATAGCAAGGATCACGAGCACGAGCGAGAAGCACCAGGAGATGGCACGTGACACTGCCGGATCGATGCCGATCGGCTTTGCGAGCATGGCGCTCGCCATCGCAACGATAAGCACCCCCAGGAAAAGCCGGATTCGTTTTCGGATTTCAGGGCGGGTCACGGCGAAGTCGATCGCGATCGACACTGCACGAAAGGCGATGATGCCGGCGAGGGCGAGCATCAAAGTCGCCTCGGTGAGTGGCGGCCACCGCAGCGCAAAGAAGACCAGCCCCATCGAGAAGGTGAACACCGCCAGTGACAGAAACTTGGTCGTCAACGATGCGGCCCCGGCTCTTGCCCGGAGATAGAGCCGCTCGGCGATCACACCAGCGGCCAGGAGGCACAGCAGGATCACGAAAACCGGCGCATATCCCGCGGAGAGTGCGTCTTGCCTCGTTCGGGTCGCGGCCGCCCCGACCTCTGCCGGTATGCGAGGAAGGGCGGCCAGTGTCGCGTCGAAGCGCGCCCGCATAGCAGTTTTCCACGCAAACAACATCTCTTCCGGCGGTTCCGGGGCAGGCTGAGATTTTCGAGCTTCGAGCAAGGACTGCACCTCGGGATCCTGGAGTAGTCGGACGAGTTCATCGATCTTCTGCTGGCCCGGCGCGGCGGGCGTCTGCGCTTGCGCATTGATCGCAAGGACAAGAAAAAGGGCTATTGCTGCGATCCATCTCATTCTGCGGTCCTTCGAAACGGAAACTGGAAGTGGGCTCTGGGCAAGGTTCGCCGGAGAATCGGGACATGCGGGAGAGAAATTGAGATGATCACAGAAATGCCCGAACGAATTTGATCAGGACGGAAAACGCCCCAACCACGGCCAAGACCAAGAGCATCCGCAACACGATTATGAGCGCTTTGTCGCTCCAGGGGGTCGAAGCTTTCGACATGTTTTCTTTTCGTCCGAGTTTCGGAAACATCAGCAGGTATCGGTTTGATCGACGATGTCATCCCCTTCGACTCCGTTTGCCGGGCTGTCGTCTTTTGGCGAGGGCCAGGCCCAGCTTCGCAGCAGTTCGTAAAATACGCTGAGGACGATCGGGCCGAGGAAGAGCCCGAGCAAGCCGTACGACAGCGTGCCCCCGATGACGCCAATGAGGATCACAGACATCGGTGTCGTCAAACCTCGTGCCATGAGAAGAGGTTTGAGCACGTTGTCGAGGAGCGTGATGGGCGTCGCGATGAGAGTAAATGCCAGGGATGTCGAAACCGGCCAGGAAAACCAGGCCCAGATGATCGCGGGAATCAGGACGAGGCCAGGGCCGATTTGCATGACGCACAGGATGAAGACCGCAAAGGTCAACGCGCCTCTTGCCGGCAAATCAAAGATGACGAAGCAGAGCCCACATAGCAGCGTTTGCAGGAAGGCGACGCCAATGACGCCGCGTGAGACGTTGCGCACGGTTGTGGCCGCGAGCTTGGCGAAACCAACGCCCCTGTCGCCGGCAACTCTGTTGGCAAGCGCTGACACGATCGAACTCAGTCGTTCGCCTGTTGCCATCAGAAAACCGGACAGCACGACGGAAACGATGAAGCCCAAGAGGCCGGCGCCGATCGAGGCGAGTTTGGTGAGGACGACGCCGGCGATCTCGCGCAGAGGCGCCTGAAACTTCGTGATCGATGCAGCGAGGTTGCTGGCGATCTGGTTCCAGGCGGCATAGACACGTTCACCGACGACCGGCCATTCCCGGATGCCTTGAGGAGCCGAAGGCAAGGCAAAACTGTCCGTCCTTAATCTTGCGATGAGAGCTTGTGCCGCATCGGCAAAATTGACGGCAACAAGCGACAGCGGAGCAATGACGAGGAGGAGACAGGCGACGACGATGATCGTTGCAGAAAGGACCGGACGGTTTCCGAGGGCGCGCGCAAGCATCCGGTGTAAAGGAAACATCGCGATCGCCAATATTGCCGACCAGATGACGATCAGCGCGAACGGGGCGACCAGACGGAAGGACCAGTAGGCGAACAGGGCGATGATTCCCAGCCGCACGAGATCGCTGACCCGTGTCTCGATCGAAGTCTGCATTATGTCGGCGGGCTTCAACGCCTCGCCCCGTGTCTGCTCCAGATTCATAGTGGTCAGCCCGTCTGGTTTGCCGTCGATCGGCCGATCGGTCCGCCATTCACCGCGCGGTCACGTCGGGAACGACATGCCGAACGCTCTGATCTTCGACATATCCGCCCGGGCGTTTCTGCCGCTTGCCGAGATCCGGCGCCTCGAATTTGACGCGCTCATAGGGTATCGACTGCAGGATGTGGGAGATGCAGTTTATGCGGGCTTGTTTTTTGTCATCCGACGGAACGATCCACCACGGCGCGTGGTTGCTGTCGGTCATCCGCAGCATCGCATCGTAGGCCTTCGTATAATCCCACCAGCGTTGATAGGATTCGACGTCCATCGGGCTCAATTTCCATTGCCGGAGCGGATCGTCGATCCGGCGCTTGAAGCGCCGCTCCTGCTCCTCCTCGCTAACGGTGAGGAAATATTTAAGCAGAATGATGCCGCTTTCGACGATCGCGGCCTCGAAGCGAGGCGCAAGTTCGAGAAAACGCTCGGCCTTCTTTTCGCTGCAGAAGCCCATCACCCGGTCCACTCCCGGCCTGTTGTACCAGCTGCGGTCGAAGATCACGATTTCGCCTGCGGCCGGCAGGTAGGTGATGTAGCGCTGCATGTAGATCTGCGACTTCTCGCGATCGGTCGGGGCGGGCAGCGCGATGACGCGAAAGACGCGTGGACTGACCTTCTCGGTGATGCGCTTGATCATTCCGCCCTTGCCGGCGGCATCGCGACCTTCGAAGATGATGACGATCCGGGCGCCTGATTTCTTCACCCAGGCCTGCAGATGAGCGATTTCCACCTGTAGACGAAGGAGTTCCTTTTCGTAGTTCCAGGATCTCTTCTTCTTGTCCTTGTCCTTGTCCTTGTCTTTGCGTTTCGCTTCGGCCACGGCATCTTCTATATTTGTGTCGTACCCCTTGTTCATAACTCCCTCCGTTCATGCCCCTGGACGGGGCCATTCGTTTCTTCCGTCTTGTCGAGAATTGCCTCGCGTACCGGTTTAAGGGCCGCCATTGCCTCATCCTTGTCGGAGAAAATGTTCCCCGGGCCGATAGCCGTGATCACGCCGGCGCGGTCGAGCAGTTCGCGGCTCTCCTCGTTGAGATCGGCTATCGCGAAGGTGACGTTCTGTTTCGAGAGCGTTTCGGCGACGACATCGAGGGCCGCTGCGCCGGTGCTGTCGATATGGGAGATGGCGCTTGCGTCCAGCAACAGGGATCTGGTGCCCTGCGCAAGCTCCGTGCCGATGGTCAGCAGCCGTGTGCGGACATAATCGGCGTTGAAGAACAGAATGTTGCCCTGGATCAGGCATATCGCGACTCCCTCTTGCGGGCGCGCCTGGGGAAAGCGGGCGAGATCAAAGAAACCCTCCCGGCCCTCGATCCTGCCAAGAAGGCTGTCGCGCGGATACATGGTCTTGCGCAAGAGATAGACGAGGGTTGCGGCAATGGCGACAATGACGCCGTTGAGAACGCCGAAGCTGATTGCGCCCCACATGGTGATCAGCGCGAAGACGAATTCCATTCGGCTGATGCGCCAGACTTTTTTCAGTTCGCCGATGTCGATCAGGCCAATCGCCGCCATTGCCAGAATGGCCGCAAGCGCGGGCAGGGGCAATATTCGCAAGGCGCTGTGCAGAAAGACGAGAGCCGCAATCAGCGTGGCTGCGGAGACAAGTCCAGCCGCCTGCGACACGCCGCCTGCAGACATATTGATTGCCGTTCTCGAATCCGAGACGCTGATCGGAAACGAACCGAAAAGGCCGGGGGCGAAATTCGCCGCCCCGAGGCCGATCAATTCCTGGTTCGCGTCCACCTCCTGTCCGGCACGCGTGCCGAAACTGCGGGCGGCGACGATCCCCGCTCCGAAGCTGACGAGGAAAACAGCGGCGGAGCCAAGGACGATCTTGTCGAGCGGCATCTCGTAAAGGGCAGGAAGCGAAAACCTCGGCAGGCCGCGAGGGATGTCGCCCACGACGGCTATGCCGCGCCCCTGGAAGTCGAAGACCGCAGACAGGATCACCGAGACGACAACGACAAGAACAGGGCCTGGCACCTTGAGACGTGCGGCCCGGACTACCCACAACAGCGCGAACATCGACAGGCCGAAAATCAGCGACGGCCAGTGGATCGAACCGCTTTTGCGCACTATTTCGAGGATCGGCGGAACCAGCCCGTCGGACTCGATCTTGACCCCGGTGAAGCGATTGATCTGGCCGACGAGGATCGACAAGGATACGCCGGCAAAGAATCCGACGAGAATTGGGCGGGAGAGAAAGTTGGCCACGACCCCCAGCCTCAAAAACCTGGCGGCAAGGCAGAACACTCCGACGCCAAGCGCCAAGGCGGATGCTATCGCGATGCGGTCCACGCCTGCGGCTGCCGGCTCTACCGCGATGATCGTTGCCATCGCGGCGGCGAGAACGGTCATGGTTGCCGCATCCGGCCCGACGACCAGCAGGCGGGACGGCCCGAAAATGGCGTAGGCGATCGGCGCGACGATGCTCGCATAGATCCCCGTTTCGGGGGGCAGGCCGGCAATCGCGGGGTAGGCAATCGCGCTTGGCAGTCCGACGGCTGCAATCGACAGCCCGGCAGGGATATCGTTTCGAAGCCAGTTTCGGTTGAAGCCCTCCAGCCCCTTCAGCATCGGTATGCCGAAACTTCCAATCACCGCCTTGCTCCCCCTGGATTGCGCTTCGACGTCTCCCGAAAATCCAGCTGGGCTTCAGCCCAGCCGTGTCCGTTCAATGCTCAAGGAAAACGAAGTTCATCCAACTGCTCATCCGCAGAAGAACCTTGCGGAGAACGGCGACGTGATGCCAGTGCTCAGTGTAGACGGCGACGTCGGCAACGACGCCGCCCGGCAGCTGGTATTTGCTGGTATCCTCGAGGATCTCGATGCGGGCCAGCGTTTGACCCGGTGAGGCGCGTTCGGGCGACTGCGGATCGATCAATGCTCCCGACGGCTGAAGCTGGCCCTGTGCCATCACATCGATGATGCCCTGGATCCGGGCCTTGAATATCTTGCCGGGCACAGCCTTGAACGAGACTTCGGCCTCATCGCCAACCCGGACCCGCTGCAGCGAGTTCTGGATGAAGGCGGCAGCCAATGTCCGGTCTTCACTGTTGATGAAGACCATGACCGGCCGCAAGGGCAGCGGGTTTGCCATCATTCCCGGCCGCAGGAAGACCTGCGCCACGTAGCCGCTGCTCGGAGCGCGAACCGTCGTCTGATCGAGGTCGTATTCCGCATTGCCCAATTCGGCCTCCAGGCGTGCGACCGTCGGGTTGGTGCCGTTGATATCCGATTCATACGCGAGCCTGGCTTGCGCCGCCTGCGCCCGTGCGGTCTCGACCGCGGCTTCCGATGTCAGATAGATGCCTCGCCGGTTCTCGACTTCGAGTTCGGAAAAGACAGCGCCTTTGCCGCTCGCTTTGGCGTTCTCGTTCGATTGCTGGAATTTCTCGAAGCTTTGCAGGGAGCGGTCGCGGGAGGCTTCGGCACCTGTCACGGCCGAGTTCGCGGCATCGAGCGCAGATTTCAGTTGAAGGACAGTCTGTTTGGCCTCCGCCAGAGCGGCTCTCTTCTGGTCGACGACGAACTGATAGGGTCGCGGGTCGATACGAAAGAGGACATCGCCTTTCTTCAACGGCGTGTCGGGCTGGACCGGGACCTCCACGACCTGGCCGCCAACCGTCGGAATGACCGGCGCGGAGGTAAAGTAAATGCGCCCGTCGCCCGAATAGGGATGATTGTAGCTCATGATCAGCAGGAGCGCTGAGATCAGGAAGATGCCGCCCAGGACTGCCGTGGAAAGCGTCCATTGGTTTACCGGAATTCGGAAGACTTTGAAGATCGTCCAGCAGATTGCGGCATAGGTGAGAATGAGAAGCAGGTCCATCAGGCTTTCTCCCTCTCCAGCGGTTGGGCTTCGAGTTCGGCGATCCGGGCTTGAAGGCGTGCTATTTCGGCGTTAGCCTCCACTTCCTCCGCCAGTTTGCCGTCGGGCTTGATCCCCCAACCGCGGTCCTCTCGATAAAGGGTGGCCCAGATGAACAGAAACGGCCATATGGCGTGCAGGGTAAAGAGGCTTACCCAGCCGGCAACATGAATGGCGTCTTGATGCGGGTGATTGCGTTTCTTCGCGATGATGTGAGGAATGTCATGGATCGCGATCACGGCGTAGAAAAGCGTTATGACCGTGAAAAACAGCACCCCGAGTGCAAAATAGTCCAGAAACACGGCGCCCCCTTCCGCTTTCGGCTTGATATGGCCGAACCGTTCGGCCTTGCGTGAAGGCAGATAGTACCGCCGTTAGCAGCCGAACGCGTGTAGCATCACGTAACATCTATAGAAGGAGGATGGCGCCAGTGTCCGGCCGACTATTGCGAAGCGATTGCGACCCCCGCCGTCTGCAGGTCCGCCAGGATGCGCTGCTGATCCTCGGGACGAGGCAGGCGCATGCCGATCTCGTTGCGGATGTTGGCCAGCAATGCCGGTGCGTTCGTCTTGAGCCACTCGTGCTCCTCGCGGGCTTCGTCGACCCTGCCCTCCGCGCCGAGGATCGCAAGCAGGACGAGGTGGTGCATGGGGTTGTATCGCAGATCCGCCATCCTGACCCATAGTTCGGCTGCCCGGTAGTCTCCCCGCATATAGGCGCACATCGCCAGACCCACTTCGAAATACCCTTTCGGGCCCGGGTTTTTGTTGATGGCTCCCGACATCAATTCACAGCCGGTATCCCATTTGCCGGAAAGCGCCAGGCGGAATCCATATTCGCCAGCGAGTTCCGTATCGTTGGGGTTGATCTCATAAGCAGCAGCGCCCGCGCTCAATGCTGCATCGACATCGCCGCTGAAGAAGTTGGCAAGCATCAGCGCCTGCAAGGCGCGGGCGTTTTGCGGATCGAGATCGACGGCGCGCCGCGCGGTTTCCAGGGCGGATTTCAACGATTGCTGCGCAGGCGCTTTGTCGAGACTGTATTGAAACCGGAGCGCATCGAGATAGGTCATCGACAGCAGAGCCCAATAGGTCGAATTTCCGGGGAGGTGCTTCGTTGCTTGCTGAAGGCAGGTCCGCACAGCATCCCGGCCCTTCGGATTGAGGTCAACGCGGTAGCGGTAGTAAGATTGCGCGCAGGCATAATCGCCCCAGTCGTCGGGCGCGGCCGGCGATATCTTCGCGGTATCGTTCCGGAAAATGATCCCATATGGTGATGCAAGTGCCGTCGCAACATCTTGGGCCAGGTCGGCTTCAACCTGCAACACATCCTGTATCCGAAGGTCCTTATCGTAGCTGTTCGCCCAGATCACCGAACCATCGTGGCGGTTGACGAAGCGTGCGGTCAACCGCAGCCTGCTATCCTCCACTCGTACCCGACCTTGCAAGGCGAAACGCGGTTCCTGCAGGTCCTTCGACAGCGGCTGCCCGGCCGATGCCGCAGGCAGATTGGAAATCACGACAATTTCCCGGAATTTTGCCAGGCGACCGATGACCTCGTCCGTCAGTCCTCGGGCGATGCCACCCGATGCGCCGGCTTCAGAAATGTCCTCGAATGGCTCCACAAGGACCTGGGGGAAATCCGGCCGATCCGCGGGGGAGTTAGACGGGCGCGAGAGGGGACTGAACAAGGAAGGAACAGCGAAGACCGCGATCAATGCGGTCAGACCGAGGGACACCGGCGTCACATAGAACGTCCAGGACGCCGGGGCGGATTGAACAGCGCTTTCGTCCAAAGGCGAATGATCTGCAGGTTTCGACGGGGCGACGGTTTGCACGAATGGGTCGGGGCTATCGCTCGCTTCCGCCAATGGCGCGGGGTCTGTCGCGGGGCAGGCGTCGGCGTGTCTGAAGCACGGCACATACCCGCCTTTGGGGATGGTAATGATGACCTTATCGAATTGGCCAGCGACCAGATAATATCGCTCCAGAGCGCGGCGTATGCGACCGGCCTCAATCCTCACGACGGGATCGTTCTGGGCGTCGAATGAGGCGTCTCGTCCAAATACCTCCAGGGCGATTGTGTAGGCCTTCAGATAGGCCCCGCGTTCAGCGAGCGTTTCTTCGACAATATAATCAAGAAATCTACGCCCACGGTCAGGTGCGTGAAACTCCCGGCTGGATCTGATGCGATCAAGCTGTTCTCGTGTTTCCGATATAGTGGGAATTGCCGCACTTGGCGGCCCCTTTGCTCTTGCGCTTTGCATCGTCGCCCCCCGATGAAGCCAGCCGCCATGCCCCGACCGTAGCTTCTTGTATGTTACATCTCTAAATAAGCCTGATGCAATATATTAATCCATCTGCTTTGTACGAAGACAAAAAGCGGGATGGATATGGGGGCAGGCAATCCAGAAAAATTGGCCATCCTTGCGCTGCTCGAGGTCCACTTGCCCGAGCATCTCCCGCTGGCGCGACGGCTTCTCGATGTGGACGAAAATTTCCACAGCATGTGCCAGGACCTGGCAGCAGCCATCGAGGCGCTCACCAACGTAGACTTGCTTCCCGTCAGCGTTCGGGAGGTACGGCGACAGGAATACGGCAGCCTGGTCGAGTGGCTCATCGAGGAAATAGGAGATGCAGTGCTTCGTTCGAAGGTCGTGTCACTGAAGCGTTCCACCGATCCGATGCCATAGCCAGCGTTGTCGCAAAACCGCTGCACAGTTTCGTGCGGCATGCTTTTAGGAGATCGATGCGTCATGAAAGCGAGATATTTCAGGCTGCTGGCCGGCTTTTCAGCCATAACAATCTCTTCCCTGCCGCCTGTGCCGTGGACTTACGCGCAGACTGCAGTGCCGGCCACCAAGGCCGAGCCCGTGCAGGCGCCGGCCGCAGAAGCGGCCGGGCTCTCCGACGACGAGCTCGAGGTTCTCGTGGCGCGTATCGCGCTTTATCCGGACGATCTCGTCGCAGCGATTTCGGCGGCTTCGCTGTTTCCGCTGCAGGTCGTCGAGGCGGCCCGTTTCCTGGAAGCCAAGAAAAAGAATGCCAGCCTCGAGCCGAAAAGCGAATGGGATGGAAGTGTGATTTCGCTGCTGAACTACCCGGAGGTCGTCAAGATGATGAGCGACGATCTCGAGTGGACCCAGTCGCTCGGAGACGCACTGACCAATCAGCAGAAGGATGTCCTCATCGCAATCCAGCAGCTTCGCGACGAAGCCATTGCGAAGAACATCATCAAGACGGACGACAAGGTCACCATCGTCAACGAGGGCGACAACGTCATCATCCAGCCCACCAACCCGGAGAAGGTCTACATCCCGCAATATGCGCCTGAAATGTTCTACGAGCCGAATTATGCCGTCGAGCCGATCTCCTATTATCCGGATTCCTACGACAACTACTATTATCCCGGGGCAGGCTTCTTCGCTGCTGCCGTGACCGGCGTCGCCTGGGCTGCGATCGTCAATTGGGACGACTGGGGCGTGTGGGGCGGGCGTTGGAACGGTGATGTCGACATCGACTGCAACGATTGCTTCAACAACCGCAATTTCAATGGAAAAATGAACTTGAACGATGTCGACTGGAAGAATGTCGATCGCAGCAAGTTGAGCATTGGCAAGGATCAACTGAACAAGCTCGATCGGTCGGCGATCCGTTCCAATCTCCAGACGGACAGCCGCAACCAGCTCAAGAACCAGGCGGGCAACCTCCAGAGGGAGCGAACCCAGTCGAGGGGCGATGTCGGGGCCCGAGCCGCGGATGTTCGAAAGAATACCGCGCAGGGGCTGAAGTCAAATCCGAAAACGTCAGTGGGCGACACGGCCAAACGCGCCAACGCGCCACGCGCCGACACCCGTCCTGCAAACGCAGGCAATCGTCAGGCCAATGCTGCCCCGAAGGCGAAAGCGAAATCCGGCAAGCCCAAGATGGCCGCGAAAGCCGATAACCGGAGCCGCCAGCAGAGCGCACTCGGGAATGTCCAATCGGGTCGCCGCGAGGTGGTGAACTCCCAGCGCGGCGGACAAAGCATGGGTGGTGGCCAGCGCGGCGCACCGCGGGCAACGCAGCAACGCTCTCGACCGCCCGTTTCACGTGGCGGTGGCGGGGGCGGACGCGGCGGCGGTGGGCGTGGCGGCGGCGGCCGCCGCTGACATTGGCAGATGCTTTCCTGAAGGCCAAACCATGGGGTGAGCCGATGACACGACAATCGAGACTGATTTCATTGATGCTGGGTGCGGCGGTTTTCTGGACGGCGCCGCAGCTTTCGGTGGCGCAGGAGCAGAGCAATCTTGAAGAATTTGCGGCCGGAACCCCACCCACCTTCGATAGTCCTTCACTCGCGGTCGACCAATTCAAGCAGGTCTTGGCCTCGGGCGAAGTCGACGGCCTGGCAAACCTCTTGGGGCTCAGCGCCGCCAAGCTGAAGGCGAGCAACGAAGCGATGGTCGCCTATGCGTTGATACGCGAAGGCGCCGGCAAGCAGGTCGTTCTTCAAGATCTCGGCGATCGCAAGGTCGTCGCGATCGGCGATCACCTGTGGCCCTTGCCTTTCCCGCTCAGTCGCGACCAGAACGGCAAATGGGCTTTCGACAGGAAGACCGGCCTTCAGGAAATCGTCAATCGGAGAGTCGGCAGGAATGAACTGGCGACCATCCAGACGATGACCGACTATTTTGTCGCCCAGTATGAATATGCGCGGGAGGATCGCGATGGCGACGGTGTCTACGAGTTCGCGCAGAAGCTCGTCAGCACCAAGGGGGCACGGGACGGCCTGTACTGGGAGCCGGGAGCATATGAGGAGGAAAGCCCTGCCGGCGGTCTCGTCGAGAGTGCAGCCTTCGGCAATGCGAAGCGGGGAGAAGGCTACTACGGCTATCGCTATCGCATCCTGACGGCGCAAGGCTCCAACGTCGTCGGCGGCAAGCAGAGCTATATTGTCAATGGGAACATGACGGGCGGTTTTGCCCTGATTGCCTGGCCGGTAAGCTACAGGGTAACCGGCGTGCAGACTTTCATGGTGAACAACATGGGTGTCATCTACCAGCGAGATCTTGGTGATCAGACCGAGCGGCTGGCATCGGCGATCAAGGAGTTCAACCCGGGTGCCGACTGGAGCCTGGTTGAAGATTAGCGAGGCCGTACGGCGGCGAGATTGCCGGGCGCTGGAATGCCAGCGCCCGGTTGGAATAATGTTTGTCGCCGGTCACCTCGCGGCCGAGCCAGGAGGGTAGAGACGGGCGGTCCTTCTCGCTTCTCATTTCGATCTCGGCAATGGTCAGACCCTGATAGGCGCCACCGAAGACATCGATCGCCCAGACGTTGCCCTGATCGACAACTTCGTACCTTGTCTTTTCCAGCACCGTGCCACGGACGTGAAGCAGCAATTCCTTGGCTTCTGCGAGGGGAATGTCGTACTCGAATTCCTCGCGCGTCAGGCCGCGTTTACCGAACTTCACCGCCAGCCGGGCCGTCCGGTCATCGATCAGGCGAATACGCAGGCTGCTGGCAGCGCCTCGTGCGAGATAGCCTTGTCGCAACATGTGCATGCTTGTCGCGCTGGCGCGCCAGGCGTCGCTGCGCACGAGAAACTTGCGCTCGATCTCGACAGTCTTCATGCCCGGTCACTCCACCGGTTTTTCCCAGGTGAGGAAAAGGCCGATATCGCCGGGAATGCCGCCCGGGAAGTTGATGACCAGTGCCTTCAGGCCATAGCCCTGCGGCCTGCCGATCTCTTCGAACAGGTCGTAGAGTTCCTTGGCCTTTCCCTGCAAGGTGTTCTGCCATCCGGGCAAACCGTTGTTGATTGCGCGGCCGCTGTCGGAGCAAAAACTCGATGGAAAACTGTAGATCATGGCCTCGAACTTGCCGTCCGCAGCGGCTTTCGACACGACGCGCCTGATCACCGTGCGTTCGGCATCCCCAATTTGCTTGCGGAAGAAATCCTCAACGAATTCAGAGTGTTTTTTGGCTTCGCGCGCCTTTATCTTCTCTTGGCGTTCCATCTCGAGAAGTTGCAGTTCGAGCGCGCGTTTGCGCAACTCTTCCGCGCTCGTCATCGACGGAGTAGAAGCAGCAGGTTCGGTCATCGCTTTGCCCTCCATGAATTACAATAGAGATAAAATGTCGTGGGTTCGGATGGCAGTAAAATACGGTATCATACATGATGCCCGAACGACCTGTCGGGCATGCCTTCCCGAGGGGCTCCAGCCGAGGCCCCGGCCTCCACGTCTCCCGACATCTGGAACACCAAAATTGCCCGGCCTGATCCGTGGGACGGCATAGCCGGCTACTGTTGCCGATCATCCGGTGCCGGGCCATCGCGATGGACTACGCTCAATGCCTGACTGCGCCACATCGGCTAGATTCATCGTGCAACCCATGCTTCTTTCGGGAGTAGCCAACATGATGAAGCTATCTTTGGCACTTGCAATCGCGATCTCGACGATCACGGTATCGGTGCAGGCCGACGCCCAGCAGAGCCGGCGCGAATACCGCAGAATGAATTGGAGCGAAAACCTGCCCGAGGCGGTCCGAACATATCATGACAAGCGTTTTACTGTTGTAAGCTATAGAATTGCCGACTTTTCGGAGACAGGCCGTCATCCTCCGCAAGGCAGCGAAAAGGACGTCGAGGCCATTCGCGCAGCCGCTCGGTCAAATAAATGGCTTGTCGGCAAACTGAAGGCGAAAAAGCTCACGCCGAACGATATTGAATGGGTCACCAGAGCGCGGAACGGCAACCTGACCTTCTACGTCGAATGAGCCTGGTGCTCCGGGTCCTGTGCCGCGCGACCTGCTTCAGGTGCTGAGCGCGGCAAGCCTGTTGCAATCGAGGATGTGGACATATCGTTGGCCGCGTCCGAAAAGCTGGACGATGTGCCGGGTCCTGAGCTTGGTAAATGAGCGCGCCACCGATTCGACCGTCAATCCGAGATAGTCGGCAACATCGGTGCGCGACATCATGAGTTCAAACTCGTTGGTGCCGCCATTGCGGGCCGACATTTCCTGCACAAAAGTCGCCACACGTTCGAGAGCGCCCTGGCGGGCGACGATAAGCTGTCGCGAATTTGCAATCGCCAGGCTGGACAAGGCTATATCCAACAAATTTATCGGCGGCATCGGACTGCCGGCCCTCGGAACGGACCGAATTTGGGAGGCGCAGATCGCCTCTGCGAAATCATCATGGATGTCTCCATCCTGCAGGCCGAACCATTCCCCCGTTCCGTAGAATGAAAGAATGTGGCGGTGCCCGTTGCGCATTATTCGATAGACCCTCACCGCACCGGACTGGACCTGGTAGAGCGATGATGCCCGCTCGCCCTCGCGATAGATGCCCTGTCCCGGGAGCAGCCATAGAACAGTGCTTGGCGGTAGCCGTCGGGTCTCACCTGGATTTATGCCGTTCGGTTCCGGCATATAGCGTTCGGCAGCCTGGCTCGTGGTCAACATGGCTCGTCCCCCCGTGAAGCTGAACTCTTACAAGGAAGGGCGGCACTGAAAATTGGGGACGATCACTACGTAATTGTACGTGATGTCATGATGTCAGCCGTGGCGGCAGAATGAGACCTCCTTCGAAGAGACAGCGTCCAGTCGCGGTTCGAACTTCCTGTCTCAGGGAGTGATCAGGATCAAGGAAGGTTGCAAGCCGATAGGCTAGGATTCCTCAATTCGGCCCGGCCGCCTCTCACGTTCAGGTGAGCCGCCGAGCCCTCAGCATGGCTGTGAGGTGCCAGGATGTGGCGATCAATCAATGACGCGCCTTTTGCGCAGGATATCGAACTCGCCGTGATCGACCATGAAGGCGTTCACGCGCTTGTCTTTCCGTGTCAAAGAATATTCGGCGGCTGGGTCGATGCGCGAAGCGGCAACAAGCTGGAGGTCCACCCGACCCATTGGCGGCGGTGGCTGGCCGAGGAGGTCCACGCCGGCGGCCGGGCAATCGGTCACTGATATAGCGATGCGCAAGCCGTTTGATGCGTCGAGCATTGCTCGCGATCAATGACACCACCAGACCCGGCAACTTAACCTGGCACAGATTGGTTTGGCGCCCGCGAGGCACACGCCCTTGGTCGGCGAGACATGCCTCAGACAAGAAGCCAGGGAGAACCTCATACGTGGTTTCGGTGTTCACTCGGAGGTCGGAAAGCTCCGAATCTTGATGGCCTGCCGATCCGCCCTGACAACGGCGTGACATGCAGCCCTATGTTGCGGCTGGCAAGACCCTGATCCAGCGGGCGATCTACAAGCTCCACCCGTCGTTCGAGGACGGAGATTTCCAGATCTGATGGGCGTTTCAGATCAGCAGTTTGCCAATGCTTCGATGGAGGGGCATGGGCGAGCGCACGACCTATCAGGCCATCGGCCCGGTGGCGCAGACGCTGTTCCGGACCGGTGAAGTCAAACGGCGTGTTCACGGGAGGGCGCGATGGGCTCGCAGGGCGGGCAAGATGACGATCCGACAGCGGACACCGCAAGGATCCGCGATCAGCTTGATCGCATCCTATCGAGCGGAGAATTCCAGGCTCCGGACCGCAGCCGACGGTTTCTGGCATATATTGTCGCCGAAACCCTGGCAGGACGGGAGACGAACCTGAAAGCCTACGCAATTGCCCAGGCGGTCTTCGGCCGGGATGCGTCCTTCGATGCACAAAACGACCCGGTCGTTCGCATCGAGGCGGGGCGTATCCGCCGGGCTCTGGAGCGCTACTATCTGGTGGTCGGACGAGACGATCCGATCCAGATCACCATTCCCAAGGGCCGCTACGTACCGAGCTTTATCGTAAGGCAGCAGGCTATCTCATCAGAAAGCCGGTCCGAGCCAAAGGATAGTCGTCGGCACAAGGCGCCAGCGGCACAACAGAAGCCGTCATCCTATCGGGACCTCCTTCTGCCGATCGGCGTGCCGCTTGTCCTTGGTCTTGTGGCGATCCTCTCGCTGATACGGCCGCTCGAAGGACTTTTCGGCTCCTCCACCCCCTCGGTCGCCTCGGTCTCGTCCAAGGGAGATGAATTGAGGGCTGAGATCCTCGTGGAACCTCTGGTCGGCACAGGTCGCCAGAATGGCGATGCGGAGATAGCCAAAGGGCTGACGGACGAAGTGATCGCGCAGCTGACGAAGATCAACTCCGTCATCGTCAAGGCGGCCGGTCCGCAAACGCAGATCGTCGCGTCAAACCAACGGCAGCTTTCCCTGCAGGGAAGCTTGGGAACGGAAGGCTCCAGGCTGCATGTCCAAATCCGGCTGGTCGATCGCGCCGACGGCACGGTAACCTGGACAGGCGCTTATGACAGAACCTTCGAGGGCCGAAGTATTCTCGACGTCCAGGAAGAAATCGCCCGGCAGATCGCCGACGCGATATCCAGCCGGCAGTAACGTCAACCTACATCGCGAGAGCTTACGTGATGCTACAGGCACTTGCAGCCTGACGGTGCTAGTCTTTGACTGGGGCATTTGTTCGAGCCGTCCCTGGCCGGATGCGCTACGGGCGAGGTGGTTCATGCAAAACGACATCACCGTACACATCGTCGATGATGAAGAAGAGGTCCGAAAGTCTCTGACTTTCCTGCTCGTCTGCGCCGGCTTTGCGGTACGCGCGCATACGTCTGCGACTGCGTTTCTGGATCAGCCTCTTTCGGAAGGAAAATGTTGCCTGCTGATCGAACTCCCGATGCAAGGGGTTGACGGCGTCGAACTGCTGGAATGTCTGAAGGCGCGCCACAACGGCATACCGGCGATCATCATCAGCGGTAAGGGGAATATCGCCCTGGCGGTTCAGGTGATGAAGGCGGGCGCCGTCGACTTCATTGAAAAGCCTTTCAAGGAAGATGTCCTTATCGCGGCGATCAAGGAAGCGACGGCGCATTCCGATATATCCGAAGAACAACGTGACGATGTCGTGCTGGCACGTATTCACCAATTGACCCAGCGCGAGCAGCAGGTGCTGACCGGGATCGTGGACGGGCTTCAAAACAAGCAGATCGCTTTTGAACTCGGCATCAGCGCACGCACCGTCGAAGTTCATCGTGCAAATGTCATGGCAAAGATGAAGGCCCGCAATCTCCCTCAGCTGATGAAAATGGTGATCCCACTCATGCCTGCGGGCAACAGCTGGCTGCGATCCGCCAGTTGAATCAAGGCGCTACCTTACGCACGCCGCCGGCGCAACGCCGCACAGTTTTACGCGACATGTTTCAACTTTTGACCGGGATCAATGCACGACCGCAGACCTTTCCGTATGCTTGTCCAAGGGACAGTCCGAGAGATGGGCCTGGAGACGGGGCCTAAAGCGCGTCGCGATCTTTCAGATTCGCTCCTCGCGCTTTAGGTTTTTGTTTTTACGCATGTCGTTATCGCAAAACCGCGGCACACTTTTGCGCGACATACTCTAGTGACGGGGGTTGCCATGCGTAATCTTGAGCAGAGAGACGCCATTGCGCCATCGCGCATCGCTGCGATAACGAGGGCTGCGATGACCGAGGTTCGGCAAGCACCGTTGCTGGTGCTGATCGTCTTCGTTCCGCTTGTCATCGTGCTGGAACACACGTCTCCGCAGGCGCATACGCTGCTTTTTGCCATGTCGGTCTGTGCGATCGTGCCCCTGGCAATGCTTTTAAGCCGCGCAACCGAAGCGGTCTCCGCACGGACGGGAGATGCGGTCGGGGGCTTGCTCAATGCCACTCTCGGAAACCTGACCGAACTGGTGATCTCGCTGGCTGCCTTGCAGGCCGGCCAGTATCTGCTGGTCAAGGCATCACTTGCCGGAGCCATCGTCACCAACGCCCTGTTCTTGCTGGGGGGCGCATTTCTGTTCGGAGGACTGAAGCATCATGTGCAGGAATTCAACAGGGTCAATGCGCGCTTCCAGGCCTGCCTGCTGTTCCTGGCGACCGTCGCCATCATGGTGCCATCGATCATCAGCGATGTGGATCAAGCATCCGTCGTTTCGCAGAAACTGAGCCTGGGCCTGGCCGTGCTGCTCATCGCCGTCTACGCGATGGGCATGCTGTTTTCCCTGAAAACACACCGCGAACTTTTTGCAAGCGCGAGCGACGCCGAGGAGGATCACAGCTCATGGCCGCTCACCGTCAGCGTCGTCATCCTTGTCGTCGTCACGCTTTTCGTCGCGCTGATCAGCGAAATCTTCGTCGGCTCGGTTCAGGCAGCGGCCGACCGTCTCGGCATGACGCCTGCTTTCGTCGGCTTCATTGTCGTTGCGCTGGTCGGCGGAGCGGCGGAAATGACGACCGCGTTTTCGGCAGCGCGCGCCAACCGTCTCGATCTCAGTGTCGGCATCGCATTGGGCAGTGCCGCACAGATCGCGCTCTTCGTCGCGCCGATCCTGGTGATCGTCAGCTATTTCCTCGGCCCCGAACCGATGTCGCTGCAATTCTGGCCCGGCGCGGTCACGATGATGCTGATCGCCACCATGGCGGCGACCTTCCTGTCCAATGGCGGCCGCGGTGTCTGGTATATGGGCGTCATGGCGTTGGCCGTCTACGCGATTTTCGGGCTCACGCTGTTTCTTTTGCCGCCTGCCGTGCCGTCCTGAGGGTTTATCCTTTACGTGCCGGAACGGAAGTACAGGCGCTGAATGACTGCCATCATCAGCGCGGTCGCCCAGCCGAATATGATCCAGCCATTGACCGCTTCGAAAGGGGCTACCTGGCGCCATTCCTTTGTCAGGACAATATCGCCATAACCCACTGTGGTGAATGTAACGGTCGAAAAATATATGGCGTCCTCGAAGCTCGGCAGAGCGTCTATCAGCGCGTAAAATAGCGCCCAAAGGCAGACATCGATCATGATCGGAATCATGAGATAGATGACCCATATCACGGTGATCGTGGTCGGCCGTTTCGATAAAAATTCGGGACGGGTCTCTTCCAGGCGCCGAAAGACCTTGAGACCGGCGGACATGAATGCTGCTTGAATAGCAACGGTGGCCGCGATGAGGCTGCTGCCGAATACGAAGTGAAACAACGCCTACTCCTCCGCACGATAGCCAAGTCAGCAGGACGTAGGTTACCGTAAAATACGGTACCCTCCGAAAGGAATCCCAGCTTCGCCAAGCGGTTCTCGGCTATTGTGTGAGCGGCTGGGGCTTCAGGTTGTCGTCAAGCTGATCGGCGGTTGCGCTTGGTCGCTTGTTGCGGTTCAACGGCTGCTCGACGATGATCGCCGGCGCGGCGACGGCGGAGGCTGCAACAGTGCCAATCGTCGACACCGTGCCTCCGACGACGGCTGTAATCCCTTGGCCGAGGGTCACTTTTGAATCCGTCAGCGGCTGCCCGGTCATAAGCCGCTGGCCGATCAATTGCACGATCTCCGGGCTCTCGGCGAACTTGCCGTGGTTGAGGCCATCCTTCGCCTTGACCTTTGTCAGATCGATCGCGGTGATGCCCGCCTTCTCCAGCTTTGAACGATAGGGTTCCTCCGTCGGGTCGATCGCTCCGAGGCGGGAGACGCGCCCGCTGATGAACCGCGAGACGGCCAATGCCTTGTCGTCCTGGGACACGAAGAGCGTGAATTTCGGCCGTGGCGCACCCAGCTCGACATATTGCTTGGCGAAGACATCGATGTCGATATCAGGCGAGGCGAGGATGACATTGTGAATTTTCGCGTTCACGTGGCCGTCTCGGATTCCCATCTGACGCAGGGATTCCATGGCCAGCCACGTTCCCATCGAGTGGGCGAGGATGGTTATGTCCTTGACGTTCGGGTCGTCCGCCAATGTGCGCAAGGCCTGCTCCAAAGCGGTGCGTGAATAATTCGTGCTTTCCTTGTCGTATTGGTAGGCGACGACCTCGGCTCGCGACGGCCAGGTAAACAGCACCGGC
Source organism: Rhizobium sp. CIAT894 (assembly GCF_000172795.2). Lineage (NCBI taxonomy): Bacteria > Pseudomonadati > Pseudomonadota > Alphaproteobacteria > Hyphomicrobiales > Rhizobiaceae > Rhizobium > Rhizobium sp. CIAT894. Next base: position 3,957,053 of record NZ_CP020947.1, on the reverse strand, counting down.
GTTGCCTGCATTCCGCTATCGTGGACGATTTGCGCCAGGCGGAAGACCGAATCTTCGTAGGTGTTGTTGAAACCATGAATGAAGACAAGCGCGTGGCCGCCTTGCGGATGTTGCCTGAACCAGGCCCGGCCTTCGGCGATCGTCGAGACTTGCTGCACCCGGGTGACTGCGAAGTCCGTTGCCGGATTGGGCGGCAGGCGCTCGGGCCACTGAACCGTTCCCGACTTGCGATTGGTCGGTATCGAGATGGACACCTCGGTCAAATGCGGCTTGGCGCTTCGCTCACCGTTAAAAAGCGTCGCCGGGTCGCCGGAGGGTTGGCGGGTCGTGGCGACCAGCATGTCGACCTTTGCGGTAGACGGTGTCGACGCTGTGGCTGCGAGTGGCGTCATGACACCGGTCTGGTGGCCACAGCCCGTCAGCATGAGGAAAGCCAGCAAGAGGCTGAGCCTTCTCATGCAACAAATTCCAAGAGGACGTATATCGAGTAATTTCACGCGGCCCGATACCCCGTTTCCAACCTGCATCGTGGCGTGAGAAGTGTCGCTGACCACAGACGCCGTCGCCAAGCTAGCATCTGCAAACTCCAAAGGCCTGTAACATCGCGTAGCATCTATGCCTGCGTCCGGCAGCTCGCCGGATCGGAATGCGGACGACCGGCCGAGATCGATGAACAGATGACGGCCCTTTTTCCAAGGCACGTTCCACCCGCAGTCAATTAAAGATCCATCGGAAAATGCATCGGTATGGAACGATCTGCGGCAGATCCCATTACGTATCTGACGTATCCCGAAACGGCATAAGTGAGGACGGTATGCATTCCATCCGCAACAAAGAGCGGGGACGGAAAAAACTTATGCTCAAGCTACCGGCCTTGCGCGACCGGTTGCGGCTCCTTTCCAACGATACAATCAATGAGCTGTTCGAGTCCTATGAGCTCGCCACCAGCGCGCTCGATCACTTCAGCTCCCATTCGGAGGCCAACAGCAAATTGATTGCGGAATATGAACAGCTCTGCAGCGACATCGAGGCCGAAGTGGAAGGTCTCTTCGCATAATCCCAATGTTACGGCCTGTGACGATGCCGCGACCATCCGCAAAAGCCCTTCTATGGGGCTTTTTGCGTTTCTGGGCGACAGGAAATCATATTCCTGCGAGTTGCAATCGGCCTTCGCGCGATGACGAGATAGTTGCTAAAGCGATAATATTCTAATATATGTAGGTCAGGCGCGTTTTTATATTTTCATGGCAGCAAGCAACGTCCGTCCATTCGGCGGCGCCTATTATCCTATTCAGAACGCATTTCGATTTCAGGAAGTAGATCAGCGATTTATAGGGGGGGAATCATGCGAAAACGGCTATCTTCTCTACCGGCCTCTCCGGATCGGAGGCGTCGTCTTCTCTCGGTCATCTCCGGCTTGCCTGTGTTCTGCGCAGCGGTGTTCCTCACCGGGATTGCGTCGGCGCAAGCGCCGACCGAAGAGCAGCGCGATGCCATCAGGGCAGAGTGCCGCTCCGATTTCATTGCGAAATGCTCCGGGGTGACACCGGGCGGTATCGAGGCGCTCACCTGTCTGCAGCAGCACAGCGCCACGCTTTCGGCGGGCTGCCGGAAAGCGGTTTCGGCGGTAGACGTCAAAACTAAATCAACATCCGCGGAGCCAACGCCGGCTGCACCGGCCAATACGGCGGCGACCACGCCGGCGCCTGCGACAGCCACACCAGCGCCAGCGACCGGCACGCCGGCGCATCAACCGACGCAGGCGCAGCGCAATGCGGTCAAATCGGCCTGCCAGCGCGATTTCATGGCGCAATGTTCCGGTGTCACCCCGGGAGGTTCGGCGGCGCTCAGCTGTCTGCAACAGCACAACGCCGCTCTCTCGGCGCCATGTCAGCAAGCGGTTGCGGCATTAGGGGGATCGGCGGCGCCGGCGACCGGCAATGCTGCTGCCACCGGTGCGATCACGCCGGCGCCTCCGGCAACGATGCCGGCCTTCTCCCCGCGCGAGGAAGTGATGATCCTGCGGGAAACCTGCGGAGCGGACTTCCGGGCCTTATGCCGCATGGTGCCTTTAGGGGGAGGCCGGGGCATTGCCTGCCTGCGCGACAATCTGCAACGCGTGTCACCGGCCTGCCATCGCGTGTTGACCTCGGGATTGTAGCGCCCGTTCGAAGCTTGCTTTCAGAAAGAGGTCGTCGCGCGCTGGCCAGACATTCGGTGTGCGATCCCGCAAAGGCCGGCAAATGGCCGTCGCCCGCATGCATGCACTGCATCTCTCACATGTCATATCCGGCTGCGGCGGGTCCGGCAGCCGCCGTCTGTAATTCGATGAAATCAATGACGACACCAACGAAAGGCATTGCCATGTCATCGACTTTCTCTTTCCCGCGATTGAAGCGGATCCTCCTCTATGCTTCGCTTGCCGCCAGCGTCGCGCTGCCGACCAGCGCATGGGCGGATGATGCGAAAGCCCTTCTAAAAACGATGTCCGATTTTCTGGCGGCGCAGAAGACGATATCCTTCACCTACCAATCGTCGCTCGAAGCGGTGACGCCTGCCTTCGAGAAGCTCCAGTTCGTAAGCTCGGGGACGGCCAACCTGACGCGTCCCGACAAATTGCGCGTGACGAGAACCGGCGGCTTTGCCGACCTCGACGTGAGTTTCGACGGTTCGTCGCTGACGGTGCATGGCAAGAATCTCGACGCCTATGCCAAGATCGACGGCAAGGGTTCGCTCGACGATCTGATCGACAGGCTGATGACCGCCGGCGTCGAGGCTCCCGGCGCCGATCTGCTGTCCTCCAACGTATACGACACGCTGATGTCCGATGTGGTCGAGGCCAAACACATTTCCAGTGCTTTCGTGGATGGCGTCGAATGCGAATATCTGGCCTTCCGGACGCCGGAGATCGACTGGCAGATCTGGATACAGACTGGCGCGCAACCCATACCGCGCCGTTACGTCATCACCAGCAAACATGTCGTCCAGGCGCCGCAGTACACGCTTGAGATCAGCGATTTCAAGAGCGGAGCAGATGTCGCGGCCGTTTCCTACAACATCGAGATTCCCGGCAGTGCCAAGACGGTCGATCTCAGCGAGCTGCAATCGCTCGATGAGCTTCCGGCGGCTGCCGATGCGGGAGAAGCGAAATGACCTATAACAAGCTGCTGTTCATTCTCGGCTTGGCCGGTGTCCTGACATTCACCGACCTTCGCGTCGAGGGCCAAGGCTCCATGCCGCTGTCGATCGGGTTTGCCACGCCGGCGGGCGCCGTCATCGGCAGGCCGTTGACGCCGCTCTCTTATGCCGGCGTTGCCCGCAGAACGACGCGGCGGGTCGTGACGCGGACGGCGACGACCATCGCCGTGCTTCCGGCAGGCTGTCTCTACGGTGCCTATTATGGCGGCTATTATTATCGGTGCGGGTCGTCCTATTACGCCAAGAGCGGAAGCGTCTATGTGCAGGTGATCGTGCAATAACTGCCGCGATTGTTTTACCCGACGTTCGATATCTCCGTTTCCGTCACCCTCGCGGCCGTATTTACGGTGGCTCCGCGCCGCTTCCAATGTTCCTCGAGGCGCTGCAGCAGCACGTAGAAAGAGGGAACGAAGAGCACGGCGAGGCAGGTCGAGGCGATCATGCCGCTGAAGACCGAGATGCCGATCGATTTGCGGGCCGATGCGCCGGCGCCCGTCGCCAGCACAAGCGGCAGGACCCCGAGGATAAAGGCGAAGGACGTCATCAGGATCGGCCGGAAACGCAGCCGGGCGGCCTCGACGGCCGCATCCAGGATTTCCATGCCTTCCGCCCGTTTTTCCCGCGCATATTCGACGATGAGGATGGCATTCTTGGCCGCCAGCGCAATCAGCAGGATCAGGCCGATCTGGGTATAGAGATTGTTGGCCACACCCGCTGCCGTGAGTGCCGCCACCGTGCCGAGCAGGGCGAGCGGCACGGCTGAGATGACCGCCAGCGGCAGGATCCAGCTTTCATATTGGCCGGCGAGCACGAAATAGACGAGCAGCATGGCGAGCGCGAAGATGAAGTAGATCTGCCCGCCCACGGCTTTCTCCTGATAGGAGAGCGCCGTCCATTCGAAGCCGGCTCCCGGCGGCAATGTATGGTCGGCGATCTGCTCCATGACCTCGAGCGACTGGCCGGAACTGAAGCCGGCGGCCGGTCCGCCGACGATGGTGGCGGTGGGATAGAGATTGTAGAGGCTGATTAGCGAGGGGCCTTCCGTCGTGGTGACATCGATCACCGTGCCTAGCGGCACCATGGTCCCGTCGCCGGCCTTGACCTTCAGATTGCGGATATCGTCGGGGCTGACACGGAAATCTGAAGCGGCTTGCGCATAGACCTGGAAGGTGCGGCCGAATTTGTTGAACTGGGTGACATAGCTCGATCCGACATAGCCGGAGAGTGCGGAGAAAACCTGCCCCACGGTAATTCCCAGCGTCTCCGCCTTGATGCGATCGACGGAGACCGCAAGCTGCGGCACGTTCGAGCGAAACGGCGTGCTCAGCCTTTGCAGCGATGACTGGGCATTGCCGTTCTTGACGATGGTATCGGCAAGCGATTGCAGCAGCGGATAGTCGGAGACGCCGTTGCGGAGTTCGACCTGCATGGTAAAGCCGTTGGCATTGCCGATGCCCTGGATCGGAGGCGGCACGACCACCAGCGTTTTTGCGGTGAGCACATGCTGCAGCGCGTCGTTCAGATGCTGATAGATCGACAGCAGGTCCTGTCCCTTCTCCTTGCCGCGCACGTCCCAATCCTTGAGGATGACATAGGCGACGCCGGCATTCTGCAGGCTGGCGCTATTGTCGAGAACGGAAAGGCCGCTGATGGTCAGCACCTGATCGACGCCAGGGGCAGCCTCGGCGATCTTGCCGACCTCTTCCATGACGGCATCGGTCCGCTCCTTCGAGGCGCCATCGGGCAATTGCGCACTGATCAGCACATAGCCCTGATCCTCGATCGGTAGGAATGCCGTCGGCAGGCGCGTGAGCCCCCAGACGGCGACGCCGATCAGCGCGAGTGCGCCGATCGCCATGACGCCGCTGTGGCGGGTCATCGCTCCGACCAATCCGGCATAGTGGCGTTCGCCCCAGTCATAGCCCCGGTTGAAGCCGCGATAGAAGACGTTGCGTTTCTCGGGCGGCACCGGTGCTCGCAGCCAAAGAGCGCATTGCGTCGGTTTCAGCGTCACGGCATTGACGGCGCTGATCAGCGCGGTGGCGGCGATGACGAGCGCGAACTGCCGATAGAGCTGACCGGTCAGTCCGGGCAGGAAGGCGGCCGGAATGAAAACGGCCATCAGCACCAGCGTGATGCCCATGACGGGGCCGAGCAGTTCCTCCATCGCTTTCTCTGCCGCCTTGCGGCCCGACATGCCGGCCTCGATGTGCCGGGCGACGCCTTCGACGATGACGATGGCATCATCGACGACGATGCCGATCGCGAGAACGATAGCAAACAGCGTCGACAGATTGACCGTGAAGCCCAAGGCCGCCATGGCCGCGAAGGCGCCGATGATGGTGACGGGAACAGTGGTCGCCGGCACGAGCATTGCCCGCCAATCCTGCAGGAAAACCAGAATGACGATGAGAACGAGCACGCCCGCCTCGATCAAGGTGACGTAAACCTCGTCGATGGAGGCCTTGACGAATTTCGTCGTATCGAACGGCAGATGATATTCGAGGCCCGGCGGGAAATTCTTCGAGAGCTCCGCCATCTTCGCATTCACCGCCTGCTCCACGGCAATGGCGTTCGCTTCCGGCAGCTGGAAAATACCGATGCCGGCCGCCGGCCGGCCGTTTTGCGTGAAGGACTGGCTGTAGGTCTGGGCGCCGAGTTCGACGCGGCCGATATCGCGGACGCGCGTGATGCGGCCGCCCTGTCCGCTTTCGACCTTGACGACGATGTTCTCGTAGTCGGCGGCGTCGTTCAGCCGGCCGTTGACATTCAGCGTGTATTGGAAGACCTGCCCTTTCGGCACCGGCGGAATGCCGATCTGGCCGGCGGTGACCTCCTGGCTCTGCTGCTGCACGACATTGACGACGTCCTGCGGCGTCAGGCCGCGTGCCTGCAGCAGGTTCGGATCCATCCAGATCCGCATGGCATATTGGCCGGCGCCGAAGACCGTCACATTGCCGACGCCAGGCAGGCGGGCGAGTTCGTTCTGCAGGTTGATGACGGCGTAGTTCGACAGGAACAGGCTGTCATAGCGGCTGTCGGGCGAGGTCAGGCTGACGAAGCCGAGGATCGCCGTCGATTTCTTCTGCGTCGTCACGCCCTGAAGCTGCACCGCCTCGGGAAGCGACGACATTGCGATGGCGACGCGATTCTGCACCAGAACCTGTGCCTGATCCGGATCCGTTCCGATGGCAAAGGTCACGATCAGCGAATAGGTGCCGTCGCTGGCGCTGGTCGACTGCATGTAGAGCATGTCCTGCACGCCGTTGACCTGCTGCTCGATCGGCAGCGCGACGGTGTCGACGAGGGTCTGGGCGCTGGCGCCGGGAAAGCGCGTCGTCACCTGCACCGTCGGTGGGACGACATTCGGATATTGCGCCACAGGCAGTTGAAACAGCGCGACCGCGCCGACGAGCAGGAAAACCAATGCGAGGACGTTGGCGAGTACCGGTCGCTCGATGAAAAAACGCGAGATCATGCTGTTGTCCTTAGACGTTCAGATGAAGCATGGTGGCGAATTCATTGCGTGGTGGTGTTGGCCTTGGCATCGCCGGCGGCGCCAACCGCCGGGTTCATTTCGATTTTTTCCGGCGTGACCTTGCTGCCGGGAATGGCCTGCTGAATCCCTTGGGTCACCACCCAGTCAGCCGGATCGAGGCCGGATTGGATGACCCGGAGCGCACCTTCACGCTGGCCGGTCTTGACCTGCTTCTGCTCGACGACATCATCCTTGCCGAGAACGAGCACGTAGCTGCCGAGCTGGTTTGTTCCGATCGTATCGTCGCGCACCAGCAGCGCCTTGTCGTTATGGCCGACCGGCACCCGAACGCGCACGAAGAGACCGGGCAGCATGGCGTGATCCTTGTTGTCGAACAGGGCACGGACCTGGAGCGTGCCCGTGGAGGCGTCGAGCTGAGGCGATACGTAATCGAGATGTCCCTTGTGGGGGTAACCTTCTTCCGTCTGCAGACCGATCTCCGCCGGTATGCTCGGCAGGTCCGTCTGCCTGAAGGTATGTCCCTGCTTTGCCAGGGTTTCCTTGATCATCAGCACCTGCGTTTCGCTGACGTTGAAATAGGCGTAAAGCGGATCGGTCTGGACGATGCTGGCGAGTTTGGTGGGGCCCGACACGCCGACCAGCGTGCCGATATCGACGAGGTGATCCGTGACGATGCCGTCGAAAGGAGCGAGCACCTCCGTATAGCCGAGATTGATCGTCGCGAGTTCGACATTGGCCTGGGCGTTGAGGATGGCCGCATTCGCCTCGTCGAGCGTCGCCTTGGCGCTGTCGACCGCGGTCTGGGTGGTGACCTCCTGCTTCATGAGATTGAGCTGTCGGTCATATTCCTGCTTTGCGCCGACCTGGGAGGCCTGCTGCGAGGCGAGCGATGCCTTCGCCTGATCCAGTTGCGCCTGGTAGGTATCGCGCTCGATGCCGAAGAGCTTGGTGCCCTTCTTCACCATCATCCCGTCCTGGTAATCGATGGACTGGATATAGCCCTGGACGCGCGCCTCGATATCGACGGCATTGAGCGGCGCCGTATTGCCCGTGAGTTCGAAATAGAGCGTCACCGGCTGCTGCACCGGCTGGGCGACCCGAACCGCGGGCGGCGGAGGGGGAACATAGGTGTTGCCGCTCTCCTCGCAGCCGGCAAAAATTGCCATGCCGGCCAATGTCAAAAACAGTCGCAGACCCTGATGCAATCTCCCACGCATTGCCGCCGCCTCGACAGGTCAAGAGCCCACTGCATATTTCCTTCAATCGGGATCGACTGAAGGAAATATGCAGGCAATTCAAAAAATGCGACAACGTCCCTTGCGCCTCTGAACGACGCGTGGCGCTGTCGTCTTCATGCGTGCCTCGACGGCGGCCCCCAATCGGCCTGCCGAAGTTCAAGTCGTGCGATATTATGTCGCGGCATTGCTCAAAATTGCAATAGCCCTTGGTGCACAATTGAACTGCCGAGGCCGGAAGAGCTGGAGCGGGCACCGCGGTTACGGTTTCCCGAGCCGTTCCAGGGCCGATTCCAAGGGGGCGTCCGACACGCGGACCAGTCCGACATACGGATTGGCCATATCCGAAACCAGGAACACCGCACCGGCGACGGAGAGCGCGCAGACGAAGAGAATTGACATCACCGTCGGGTTGGGCGGCGCCTGCAGCCCGAAGGTGGCAAAAAGCAGGGACAGCCAACAGACGAGAACGGCGAGGAACGCCCAGGGCAAGCCCTCACTGCCGGATTCGACCAGCAGCCAGTGGGTCTCAGCCACCATGCCGCTGACATCGAGCGCGCGCGTCTGGAGAAAGTGCTGGACGGCATCCTTCGGCGACAAGGATCGAAGGTCGCCCTGAACCGCCTCGATATCCTGATATTCTCCGAGCGCCTTGCCGGATGCCTCGTCGGTGGTTTCGGCGGTCCAGCCGCGGCTCAGCCGTCTTTCGATGAGCTGGCGCAGCAGCCGACGCGCATCGCCGGTTTCCGGGCCGTATTGCGCCATGACGCGGTCCAGCAGCAGGACCCGCGCTGCCGCCGTCCTCATCTCCACCTCGGCATTGTCGTAGGTCGATTTGGCGGATGCGATCAGCAGGCCGAGCGCCAAGGCAGACAGCGTCCCCACCACCGCTGTCGCCAGCCTGATGACGTCCTTGGATTCCGAGCTGAGATGATGATCCGGCAAACGGCCGCGCACCACCATTCCCAGCGATGTCGCCGCCGACAGAAAAACAAATACAAGCCCGCCAAGCAACAGTGAACTCAAGTCCGGTCTCCGTATCGTCACGTCTATCCCGCAAGCGATATAATGCCTGCAAGCGGTGCAATAGCTGCCGTCATCATAGCGGAAGACCAAGGGAGCGTGGAACTCTTTACTTTTCTGTTCTTGCGCCGGCGGACATCATTGCTGGAAAATGAGCAGCACGTAAGCCAGGAAAAGCACCAGGTGGACGGCACCCTGCATCAGATGCGTGCGGCCGCTGGCAAAGGTGATGATGCTGACGGCGAGAGTGAGCAGGAGCATCACCAGATCGCCGTGCTCCAGGCCGAGGGTGACCGGGTGCCCGTAAAGACGGCTAACCACCAGCATCGCCGGCACCGTCAGCCCGATCGTCGATAAGACCGAACCCAAAAAGATATTGACGGAACGCTGAAGATTATCGGCGATGGATGCGCGCACGGCGCTGACCGCCTCGGGCGTCGCGACAAGGATGGCCATGACAACGCCGCCGAAAGCGGTCGGCGCATGCAGGGTTTCGATAATGTAGTCGATCGGCCGTGCAAGCTGCTCGACCAGAAAGACGACCGGACCCATATAGGCGAAGAGCAGAACGGTATGGGGCCAGAGCTGCCCGCGAGTGGGAGCGTGTTCGCCGGGATGCTGATCGCGGTTGCGATCGGTGGTGAAATAATCGTGATGGCGGCCAGCCTGGAGAGACAGAAACGTCGCGTAAAGACCGACCGATATTACGCCCAATACCATTTGTCTCGCTGCCGAGGGATGCTGTCCGTCCGGGCCTGCAAGAAATGTCGGCATGACCAGGCTCAAGGTCGCCAGCGGCACGATCACGCCGAGATAGGCGTTGGCGCCCTGCAGGTTGTGCTGCTGTTCCGGTCGCCGCCAGGCGCCGAGCAGCAAGGACAGGCCGACCATGCCGTTCAGGATGATCATGACCACGGCAAACAGCGTGTCGCGGGCAAGCGTGGGGTTGTTTTCGCCGTGAAGCATGACGGCTGATATGGCCATGACCTCGATCGAGGTGATGGCAAGCGTCAGAATGAGCGTGCCGTAAGGCTCCTTCAACCGCTCCGCCAAGTGGTCTGCGTGCCGCACGACCGACAGAGCGGAACCGAGCACCACGGCAAACAGCCAGCCGAAAACGACAGTGAACCAAAGCGGATCGGAAAGCTGCGCGAAGAGCTGCTCCTGGAAAGCAAGAAAGACCAGGCTCGTCGCGATGCTGACGCCCAGGAACCATTCCTCGCGCACCAGGCTGGTGGCGCTGACCGCGCGCAATGCGGGACCGTCCGTCATCGGCCCCGCCCGTTTTCCGGCAAATGCCGTGCGATCATCAACCCCATCATGTCCGCCCGCTGCCTCCCGCCCGCCATCTGAGCCAAGCAGAGATGAGGCTGCCTCAAGGCGAACAGAAGCTCAAGTCAGATCGTATGTCGCCGGCCAAAACTTTGAGGTCGTTTCATCCTCGCGAGGTTCCGTGAACATCGAGGCCGTCGGTCAGGCCCCGCCTTGGATTATTCGCGGCCCGTCGCCGGGATCGCCGCACCGGTGACGACGGCTGCGGCCGGCGAAATCAGGAAGGCGATGAGCCGCGCGATCGATTGCGGCGATACCCAGCCGTCCGTCTTCGCATTGGGCATGGCGGCGCGATTTTCAGGCGTGTCGATCGTCCCGGGCAGAATGCAATTGGCGGTGATGCGGTCGTCGCGGCATTCGGCGGCAAGCGCTTCCGTCAGCCGGATGACCGCGGCTTTCGAGGCGGCGTAAGCGGCCTGGTTGGGGCCGGCCTTCAGGCCGGGTGCGGCGGCGACATGAACGATGCGGCCGTAGCCCGATGCCTTCATGGTCGGCAGTACCGCAGCGCTGATCGTCAGCGCAGTGCGGGCGTTGGCGGTCATCATCGTGTCCCATTGGGCGGGGGCCTCCGGGCCGACCGGTCCCATCTGGAAGCCGCCGACGGTGTTGACCAATGCGCCGACGCCGCCGAAGCGCTTGACCGCCCGGGCCACGGCGGCGGCGCAGGAGGCATAATCGGTGAGATCCGTCCCCGCGATCGACAGAAATTCCGTGGAGGCGGGAAGATCGCCGGCCAAGGCTTCCAGCTCCTGGCTCGAACGGTTCATGCAGACGAGTTTGGCGCCGCCCGCAGCAAGCTCGCGGACGACGGCGCTGCCGAGATTGCCGCCGGCTCCCGTGACGATCACGGCTTTCTGCTCGTTCATCACAATCAATCTCCTGACGGTGCCGCTGTTGAGGGATGTCGCATATATGCTTTCGGTAGCGTACGCCCGCTGCCGAGACAAGGCGAGACATCTCTAAACTATATGCGGGACGTCACATCAGGGACGGCGCAGGCCTCGCCGCCGGTAAAGAGGCGGGAGCGGGTGAGGAAGCGTTTCTCGCGGCCGTTATCGAGCGAGAACATGCCGCCGCGGCCGGGCACGACATCGATGATCAACTGCGTATGTTTCCATGCCTCGAACTGGCTGGCGCTGATATAGACCGGCACGCTACCGATCTCGCCGAGTTTGACGTCGCTGTCGCCGACCATGAATTCACTGGTGGGATAACACATGGGTGAAGAACCGTCGCAGCAGCCGCCGGACTGGTGGAAGAGGATATCGGGATGATCGCGCCTGATCTCCGTGATCAGGTCGAGGGCCGCGTCGGTTGCGAGAACACGCGGTTCGCCGTTGACGGTGGTTTCCATCGGTCTTCCTCCAAAGTTTCGGGGAGAAGAAGTCCCCTCCCCAACCCCTCCCCACAAGGGGGAGGGGCTAAGCTGCCGCACCGGCAACTTTCCTCAATGACGTTTCAGCAAGGAGATATGTGAGTTCCAGAGCGAGGCGGTTCAGCGGGTTAAGCCCCTCCCCCTTGTGGGGAGGGGTTGGGGAGGGGTTTGACCCTCTCCCATCATGCGGGAGCATCTCAGAAGAAACCGAGCGCCTTCGGGCTGTAGCTCACCAGCATGTTCTTGGTCTGCTGGTAGTGTTCGAGCATCATCTTGTGGGTTTCGCGGCCGATGCCGGACTGCTTGTAGCCGCCGAAGGCGGCATGGGCGGGGTAGGCATGGTAGCAGTTGGTCCAGACGCGGCCGGCCTGGATCTCGCGGCCGAAACGGTAGCAGCGATTGGCGTCGCGGCTCCAGACACCGGCGCCGAGACCGTAGAGCGTGTCATTGGCGATTTCGAGCGCTTCCTTTTCGGTCTTGAAGGTCGTGACCGCAACAACCGGCCCGAAGATCTCCTCCTGGAACACCCGCATCTTGTTGTGACCCTTGAAGATCGTCGGCTTGACGTAGTAGCCGTTCGCCAGATCGCCGCCGAGATCGTTGCGGGAGCCGCCGGCCAGAACCTCGGCGCCTTCCTGCTTACCGATGTCGAGATAGGCGAGGATCTTTTCCAGCTGCTCGGTCGAGGCCTGGGCGCCGATCATCGTCGCGCTGTCGAGCGGATTGCCCTGCTTGATCGCCTCGACACGTTTGACCGCCTTTTCCATGAAGCGGTCATAGATCGATTCCTGGACGAGGGCGCGGCTCGGGCAAGTGCAGACTTCGCCCTGGTTCAAGGCAAACATCGCAAAACCTTCGAGCGCCTTGTCGAGGAAGTCGTCATCCTCGGTCATCACATCGGCGAAGAAGATGTTGGGCGATTTGCCGCCGAGTTCCAGCGTCACCGGAATGAGGTTCTGGCTGGCATATTGCATGATCAGCCGGCCGGTCGTCGTCTCGCCGGTGAAGGCGATCTTGGCGATGCGGGGGCTGGTCGCCAGCGGCTTGCCGGCCTCGATGCCGAAGCCGTTGACGATGTTGAGCACGCCGGGCGGCAGGAGATCGCCGACCAGTTCGGCCCAGAGCAGGATCGAGGCCGGCGTCTGCTCGGCAGGCTTCAAGACGACGCAGTTGCCGGCGGCAAGCGCCGGAGCAAGTTTCCAGGTGGCCATCAGGATCGGGAAGTTCCAGGGAATGATCTGGCCGACGACGCCGAGCGGTTCGTGGAAGTGATAGGCGATCGTATCGTGATCGATCTCGCCGATCGAACCTTCCTGGGCGCGGATGCAGGAGGCGAAGTAGCGGAAATGGTCGATCGCCAGCGGAATGTCGGCCGCCATGGTTTCGCGGATGGGCTTGCCGTTGTCCCAGGTCTCGGCCTGGGCGAGCAATTCCAGCTTGTCTTCCATGCGCTGGGCGATCTTCATGAGGATATTGGAGCGCTCGGCAGCCGAAGTGCGGCCCCATTTGTCCTTGGCCGCATGGGCGGCATCGAGCGCCAGATTGATGTCCTTTTCACTGGAGCGGGGAATGTCGCAGAGCTTGCCGCCGGTAACGGGCGTCAGGTTTTCGAAGTATTTGCCTTCGACCGGCTCGCGCCATTCGCCGCCGATATAGTTGCCGTATTTGAGCTTGAACGGCGACTCGACGACTTTCTGATGAAGCATGTCATCCTCCCTTGATGATCCAGGTTCCCAAGCGAACCGGTGGGAGGAAAATGTGCGTGTTTTGGCGAAGGGAACAGGGGAGGTCTTCGATACCGCAGTGCACACTGTCGCAGACATGCGACAGGGGCACATCTTGATTGCTGCATCCATGGAACTGCTGGAGCCTTGCCTAATGCAGGCCGAACTTTTTCATCTTCCGGTGAAGCGTCGCGCGGCTGATCCCTAGGGCGATGGCCGCTTGCGAAACGTTGCCGCTGGTGCGTGACAGAGCACGCAGCAGTGCCGCCTTTTCCGCTTCCACCATTTCTTCCTGCTGCGAAATGCTCGCCTCTTGCAGGGCATCGGCGGCCGGGATGCCGGCGGCAATACGCTTGTCGTCCAATTGCAGCGCGATGCGGGCGGCGCGGGTGGCGCCAAGCACGAGGTCGTGCCTGTCGACGGCAAGCAAGGCGGCCGTGGAATTGGTGCTTGTGGGGACCATCAGAAAACGAGCGCCGGCAAAGGCTGAACGGAAAAGATTGAGCTCGATGCGTATCGCCGCGTCGCGCACGGCCTGCGTGAGGATCGCAAGCGTCATCTCGCTGACGTCTTCGCGGCACGTGGAGATGTCGAGGGCCGCTGTGAGTTCGCCGCGATGATCCCGGATCGGCGCCGTCGTGCAGCTCAGCCGGATATTCGAGCAGAAGAAATGCTGGTCCCGGAAGATGGCCACAGCGCGCTCGTCGGCAAGCGCCGTACCGATGCCGTTGGTGCCGATGCTCGCCTCGGTCCATACCGACCCGGTCCAGAGGCCGAGAGCGTGGAAGTCCTTGTCGTCGCCGGCGGAGCCCCGGCGCTCCAAGGCAATGCCGTTCCTGTCCGTCAGAAGAATACAGCAGCCGGCTCTGCCGACGGTCGTGAAGAGGCGGTCGAGTTCCTCGCTCGCACCGGCAATCAGTTGTTCCGACCGTTGGCGAGTGTGGTGAAATTCCTGATCGGTGAGGCGTAGCGGCGCACGCTCGTCCTCGGGCGCGAGACGATGCATGGTCATGCACCGCCGCCACGACGCGACGATCGGAGAACTCGCGGCGGCGGAATTCCGTTGCGCAGAGGTGTAGACATGCTCCGCATGCGCTGACTGTTCGTGCATCTGCTCCTCCCACGGAACTTCAGCATAGTCTGATGGAAAAGAGGCCGGTTTGCAAATTGCCTGCCTCGGCGGCCATCCTGCCTTCGCCCTCGGCAATCCGGGCGTGATGCTGAAAGTGTCAGCGATCGTCACACGATATTGTGCTCCACTTCATTGATCTAGATCCGGTTCAGGATCACGACGTCTACCGCAACAGCCAGGCTTCGATGCCGCGCGCGGCCGCCCGGCCGGTCGCAAGGCAGGCGGTGAGGAGGTAACCGCCGGTCGGCGCCTCCCAGTCGAGCATCTCGCCGGCGACGAAGATGCCCGGCAGCGCCTTCAGCATGAAGTGGTCGTCGACGCCGCTCCAGCGGATGCCGCCGGCCGAGGAAATCGCCTCGGCGATCGGCCGGGTTTCGAGAACGGGCACCGGCAGGGCCTTGATCATGCCGGCGAGACGTCGAGGGTCGGTGCGGTCGCGCTCGGGAGCGAACTCCCGCAGCAACGCCGTCTTGACGCCGTCGAGGCCGGCGCCCTTGCGCAAGCGGTTCGAAAAGCTCGATTTGGCGTCCTGCCGCACCAGGTCGCTTGTCAGTCGTTCAACTGTCCGTCCTGGTGCGAGGTCGAGCGTCAGGATGGCGCGGCCATGGTTTTGCAGCCGATCGCGCAGTGCGGCGGCATGGGCGTAAATCAGGCTGCCCTCGATGCCGCTTGCGGTGATGACGAATTCGCCGGGAAAGGTGCCGGCCTCGGATGTGGCTGCGACCGACTTCACCGGCTCGCCGGCGAAACGCTCGCTGAAGTTTTGGCTCCACCCGACGACGAAGCCGCAATTGGCGGGCTGGAAGGCGTCAATCTCGACACCCTTCTCCGATAACCACGGCAGCCAGCGTCCATCGGAGCCGAGGCGCGGCCAGCTTGCGCCGCCGAGCGCCAGCAGGGCGGCGTCGCAATCTACGATGCTGCGTCCTTCGGGGGTTTCGAAAACATAGCCCTCATCGGTAAAACCGATCCAGCGGTGGCGGCTGCGCAGCGTGGCGCCCTGCACCTCCAATCGCCTGAGCCAGGCGCGCAGCAAGGGAGAGGCTTTCATCACCGTCGGAAAGACCCGCCCGGACGAGCCGACGAAAGTTTCCGTCCCGAGCTCTGCGGCCCAATCCCTGATATCGGCAGGGGTAAAGGCATCGAGAGCCGGGCGCAGACGGCTGGCGGCGGCGCCGAAGCGCGTGACGAAACGGGCATAATCCTCGGAATGGGTGATGTTCAGACCTGATTTGCCGGCCAGCAGAAACTTGCGGGCGAAGGTCGGCATCGCGTCGTAGACCGTCACGGCATGACCGGAAAGCGAAAGCAGTTCGGCGGCCGCAAGGCCCGCCGGACCGCCGCCGATGATGGCAATTCGCTTCTGGTTCATCGATGTCTTTGCCCGATTCTTTCTGCTGCAGTTTTGGCGCGGGCGCGCGTTGCCTGCAAGGCCGTCAGTTCGTCAGTGGTGCGAATGCGTGCACTGGCCGTGATCGGCGAGAACCTCGATGACGCGGCATTGGTCGACGCGGCCATGGCCGCAGCCTTCCACCATGGTTTCCAGCTCGGCCTTCAGCGCCATCAGGCTGCGGATGCGCTGCTCGACCTCGACGAGGCGGGCCTTGGCGATGGCATCGGCCGAGGCGCAGGATTGGTGCGGATCATCCTGCAGGGTGAGCAGCGTGCGGATCGCCTCGATCTCGAAGCCGAGCTCGCGGGCATGGCGGATGAAGGCGAGGCGGTTGATATCGGCGGGCTCGAAGGAGCGCTGGTTGCCTTCGCTGCGGCTCGGCGCGGCAAGCAGGCCGATGCTCTCGTAATAACGCACCGTCGGCACTTTGACGCCGCTCTGACGAGCGGCCTCACCAATCGTGATCTTTTTCATGATTTTTCTCTTGCACCTCTAGTCGCTAGAGGATGTAGGAGGGATGCTTCTGTTTGGCAAGGAAGCGGATTATGGCTGAGACGAACGAGACACGATACCGGGTCGGCGGCATGGATTGCGCCTCCTGTGCGACCAAGATCGATACGGCGGTGAGACGCGTGGCGGGTGTCGCCGATGTTTCCGTCTCAGTGATGGCGGGCACGATGACCGTCCGCCATGACGGCAGCAGCGACCTCAAGGCGATCGAGAAGAAGGTGACGGGGCTCGGTTACACGGTCTCGCCTTTTACCGGAAGCGCAGCGTCGGCGCGGGACCATGGTTCGCACGATCATCACGACCACGACCATGACGATCACGCAGGTCATGATCATACCGGCCATGATCACGAACATGCCGGCCATGATCACGCAGGTCACGATCATGACCATGGCGAGAAGGAAATCGAAGGTCTGCATGGACACGACCATGGGCCGACGACCGGTCCCTGGTGGCAGAGCAAGAAGGGCCGGCTGACGATCTTCTCGGGTGCAGCGCTCATTGCCGCTTATGCGATCGGCCATCTGGTGCCGGCGATCGGATCCTATGCCTTCATCATCGCCATGCTGGTCGGCCTGGTGCCGATCGCGCGGCGCGCGGTCATGGCGGCTCTCTCCGGCACGCCGTTTTCGATCGAGATGCTGATGACGATCGCCGCCGTCGGCGCCGTCATCATCAATGCGGGGGAGGAGGCGGCGACCGTCGTATTCCTGTTCCTCGTCGGCGAGCTGCTGGAGGGCGTGGCGGCCGGCAAGGCGCGCGAAAGCATCCAGTCGCTGACGACGCTGGTGCCGAAGAATGCCTTGCTCGAAGACAATGGCCAGACGCGGGAAGTGCCGGCGGAAAGTCTCGCTGTCGGCGCCATCATCATGGTGCGTCCGGGCGACCGCATCTCGGCCGACGGCATTATCATCTCGGGCGAGAGTGCGATCGACGAGGCGCCGGTAACGGGTGAGAGCACGCCGGTGCGCAAGGGTATTGATGCCGTCGTTTTTGCCGGAACGGTGAATGGCGATGCGGTGCTCAGGGTTCGCGTCACGGCGGCCGCTGCCGACAATACCATTGCCCGCGTCGTCAAGCTGGTGGAGGAGGCGCAGGAATCGAAGGCGCCGACGGAACGTTTCATCGATCGGTTCTCGCGTTATTACACGCCCGGCGTGGTCGTGGTCGCAGCCCTTGTTGCGGTCTTGCCGCCGCTGCTGCTCGGCGGTTTGTGGAGTGAATGGGTCTATAAGGGCCTTGCCATCCTGCTGATCGGCTGCCCTTGCGCGCTCGTCATTTCGACGCCGGCGGCGATCGCCGCCTCGCTTTCGGCGGGTGCGCGGCGCGGGCTGCTGATGAAGGGCGGCGCCGTCCTGGAAACGCTCGGCAAGGTGACGATGGTCGCCTTCGACAAGACCGGCACGCTGACGGAAGGCAAGCCTCAAGTGACCGACATCGTTTCCTTCGGATTGAGCGAAGCGCAGATCTTGTCGCGCGCGGCGGTGCTGGAGCAGGGCTCCAGCCACCCCTTGGCGCTGGCGATCCTCAACCGCGCCAAGGCCGACGGCCTTCCCGTGCCGCCGGCCTTCGAACTGGAAGCACTGCCGGGCAAGGGTGTCAGCGGCAAGGCCGGCGGTCAGACGCTGGACCTGTTGTCGCCGTCCGCAGCCCGCGAGCGCGGAGCACTCGACGGCGAAAAGGATGCGCGCATTACTGTTTTGAACGATGAAGGCAAGAGTGTCTCGGTGCTGCTCGTCGATGGTGTTGCGGCCGGCCTGATCGCCATGCGCGACGAGCCGCGCGAGGATGCGCAGGCCGGGCTCACCGCCCTGAAATCGGCCGGCGTCAAGGCAATGATGCTGACGGGCGACAACAGGCGGACGGCGGCAGCGGTTGCCGGCATGCTCGGCATCGACTGGCGTGGCGAGATGATGCCGGAGGACAAGCAGCAAGTCGTCGGCGAATTGAAGCACCAGGGCTTCATCGTCGCCAAGGTCGGCGACGGCATCAACGACGCTCCGGCGCTGGCCGCTGCCGATATCGGCATCGCCATGGGCGGCGGCACCGATGTGGCGCTGGAGACGGCGGATGCCGCCGTGCTGCATGGACGTGTCGGCGATGTGGCGCGGATGATCGAACTGTCCAAACGCACGATGCGCAACATCCTGCAGAATATCACCATCGCGCTCGGGCTGAAGGGGGTGTTCCTGGTGACGACGATCGCCGGCATTACCGGGCTCTGGCCGGCGATTCTCGCCGATACCGGCGCCACCGTGCTGGTGACGATCAACGCGCTCAGGCTGCTTCGCGTAAAGGGATGAATGTTTTTCCGGTGGCGGCGTGAAGACTGCTGCCGGTTCGGGCCTGATCGAGAATTGAAAATAGCGGAGCCGATCCTCAGTCAGGCCGGCTCTCGGTTTGCCGACAAAGTCTCCTCCTTCATGCTCGGCCGTGTGCCGAGCATCTAACTACGGTAATTTCCTGACGGGAAAACGTTTATTTTCAAATACTTAATTGATCGTGCGTAGATCCTCGGCACAAGGCCTGGGATGACGTCAAGGGTTTTGCTGTGGTTTGTCAGCAGCCTGGGAGCCGACCAGGCTGGCCTGCTCATCACGGCCTTCTCCACAGTTCGTTTTGTTTAAGCCTTTATTATCCATGTTTTTCACAGGAACGCAGCGATTTCAAACCTGCCGTAACGCGATGCGCAAACCACCCGTTGACGCGATTTTTGATTCAGATACTATATCTAGTGTTCAAGGTTCCTTCGATTCGTCAGGATCGCGGGCTAAGACGGGAATACGGTGCGTTTCGCCATGACGGCGCAACAAGGCCGGAGCTGCCCCCGCAACTGTGAGCGGCGAGCAACTGTCCGATTTCAGGTCACTGAGGCATGATGCCTTGGGAAGGCTGGGGCAGGGTGCTTCGACCCGCAAGCCAGGAGACCTGCCTTGAACGAGATGTCCACGGGCGGGGTGTCCGGAAGGTCGCGCGCATGAAGCGGAAGGATCCGCGACTGTTGCTCTGCCCCGAACGTCCGCATGAGCAGTTCGGGGTTGAAGTCATGTCCACAACATCAAGGCCGCCGTCCGCGCAAATCCCGAAAGGGATCGTATCGGGCGTTTAAACCGCCGACTTTGCCAGATCAGCATCAAGCGTTGCCCCGGACGTCGCAAGGCGCCCGATCCCAGTATTGCGTCCTGAATTCTTTGACATCACGAGGAAGATGATGAGCGTTACCGTCTATAGCAAACCTGCTTGCGTCCAATGCACCGCCACTTATCGCGCCCTCGACCGCCTGGGCGTTGATTACGATATCGTCGATATCTCGCAGGATGCCGAAGCGCTCGATCGCGTCCGCAGCCTTGGCTACATGCAGGCGCCCGTCGTCATTGCCGGCGAGCGGCATTGGGCGGGTTTCCGTCCCGACATGATCAGCGCGCTCTCCTGACCGGAAAACGGCGATGGGGCTGATCGTCTATTATTCCAGCCGATCGGAGAACACCCATCGATTCGTCGCCAAGCTCGGGATGCACGCGGTGCGCATTCCTTCTAGCGGCGCAGAGGCGTTCCATATCGGCGAACCCTTCGTTCTCATCGTACCGACCTATAGCGGCGACGGTGGCAAGGGTGCCGTTCCCAAGCAGGTGATCCGTTTCTTGAACGATGCGGAGAATCGAGGACGCATCCGGGGCGTGATTGCCGCGGGCAACAGCAATTTCGGCGAGACATACGGGCTCGCCGGCGACGTGATTTCGCGCAAATGCCAGGTGCCCTACCTCTACAGGTTCGAGCTCATGGGCACGGCCGAGGATGTCGCCAACGTCAAACACGGAATGGAACGATTTTGGACACGGGAACAACTCTGACGCGGGATGTGGGCGCAAAACCGCATAACACTTTTGCTCATCCCGCCGGCGAACGCCCTTTGAAAGCGGCGGAAACGCTCGACTATCACGCGCTGAACGCGATGCTGAACCTCTATGACGACGAGGGCAGGATCCAGCTCGACAAGGACCGCATGGCGGCGAAGCAGTATTTCCTGCAGCATGTGAACCAGAACACCGTGTTCTTTCACAATCTCCGGGAAAAGCTCGATTACCTCGTGACCGAAGGTTATTACGAGCAGGAGGTTCTCGACCAGTATTCCTTCAATTTCGTCCGCGACCTGTTCGACCAGGCCTATGCCAGGAAATTCCGGTTCCCGACCTTCCTCGGCGCTTTCAAATATTACACCAGCTACACGCTGAAGACATTCGACGGGAAGCGCTATCTCGAGCGCTACGAAGACCGTATCTGCATGGTGGCGCTGACCTTGGCGCGGGGCGACGAAGCCCTTGCCCGCGATATGGTCGACGAGATCATTTCCGGCCGTTTCCAGCCGGCGACGCCGACCTTCCTCAATGCCGGCAAGAAACAGCGCGGTGAACTGGTTTCCTGCTTCCTGCTGCGGGTCGAGGATAATATGGAATCGATCGGCCGGTCGATCAATTCGGCGTTGCAATTGTCGAAGCGCGGCGGCGGCGTGGCGCTGTCGCTGACGAACATCCGCGAGGCCGGCGCGCCGATCAAACAGATCGAGAACCAGTCGTCAGGCATTATTCCGGTGATGAAACTCTTGGAAGACAGTTTCTCCTATGCCAACCAGCTCGGCGCGCGCCAGGGTGCGGGTGCCGTCTATCTTAACGCCCATCACCCCGACATCATGCGTTTCCTCGATACCAAGCGGGAAAATGCCGATGAGAAGATCCGCATCAAGACGCTGTCGCTCGGCGTCGTCGTGCCTGACATCAGCTTCGAACTCGCCAGGAATAATGAGGACATGTACCTGTTCTCGCCCTATGACGTGGAGCGTGTCTACGGCGTGCCCTTCACCGAGATTTCGGTGACGGAAAAGTACCGGGAGATGGTGGCGGACGCCCGCATCTCGAAGAAGAAGATCAAGGCGCGTGAATTCTTCCAGGTGCTCGCCGAGATCCAGTTCGAGAGCGGCTATCCCTACATCATGTTCGAGGACACGGTGAACCGGGCAAACCCGGTTGCGGGTCGCATCTCGATGAGCAATCTCTGCTCGGAGATCCTGCAGGTGAGCGAGGCGAGCGACTACAATGACGACCTCTCTTACAAGCACCTCGGAAAGGATATTTCCTGCAATCTCGGCTCGCTGAATATCGCCGCGGCCATGGATTCCACCGATTTCGGCAAGACGATCGAGACTTCGATCCGGGCGCTGACGGCGGTCTCCGATATGAGCCATATCGCCTCGGTTCCGTCGATCGAGAAGGGCAATGACGAAAGCCATGCGATCGGGCTCGGCCAGATGAACCTGCACGGCTATCTCGCCCGCGAGCGCATCTTCTATGGGTCGGAGGAAGGCGTCGATTTCACCAATATCTATTTCTATACGGTGACCTATCACGCGATCCGCGCCTCGAACCTGCTGGCGGTCGAGCGGGGCCAGAGCTTCAAGGGCTTCGAAAATTCAAAATATGCCTCCGGCGACTATTTCGACAAATATATCGAAACGGAATGGAAGCCGGCGACCGAGAAGGTGCAGGCGCTGTTCGACAAATCAGGAATCCATATTCCGACACAGGATGATTGGGCGGCGTTGAAGACGGCGGTCATGACCTCCGGCCTCTATAACCAGAACCTGCAGGCGGTGCCGCCGACGGGCTCGATCTCCTACATCAACCACTCGACCTCCTCGATCCATCCGATCGTCTCGAAGATCGAGATCCGCAAGGAAGGCAAGATCGGCCGCGTCTATTATCCGGCGCCGTTCATCACCAACGACAATCTCGATTATTATCAAGACGCCTACGAGATCGGGGCGGAGAAGATCATCGATACCTATGCGGCGGCGACCCGGCATGTCGACCAAGGCCTGTCGCTCACCCTGTTCTTCCGCGATACGGCGACGACACGTGACATCAACAAGGCGCAGATTTACGCCTGGAAGAAGGGCATCAAGACGATCTACTACATCCGCCTTCGCCAGATGGCGCTGTCCGGTACCGAGGTGCAGGGGTGTGTGTCTTGTACGCTGTGAGTTTGGGCTGCTGGCCGAGAGTTTCGAGCTGGTAGCCCCCTCATCCGCCTGCCGGCACCTTCTCCTCGCTGGGGAGAAGAGACAAGCCGATTGCACGGCGTTCCCCTCTCCCCAGCGGGGAGAGGGCAGGGTGAGGGGGCTCCGCACTCCGTTAGAATTTGTGGAAGAAAGACCATCCAATGAACATATCCATAAAGCCAATCAGCCGCGTGCGCGCCATCAACTGGAACCGCATCGAGGACGATAAGGATCTCGAGGTCTGGAACCGGTTGACCGGCAATTTCTGGCTGCCGGAAAAGGTGCCGCTGTCGAACGACATTCCGTCCTGGGCGACGCTGACGGCGGCCGAGCAGCAGCTGACCATTCGCGTCTTCACCGGCTTGACGCTGCTCGACACGATCCAGAACGGTGTCGGCTCCATCAGGCTGATGGAGGATGCGATAACGCCGCATGAGGAGGCGGTGCTTTCCAATGTCTCCTTCATGGAGGCGGTGCACGCGCGCTCCTATTCCTCGATTTTCTCGACGCTCTGCTCGACGCCCGATGTCGACAATGCCTATCGCTGGTCGGAGGAGAACGAATTCCTTCAGCGCAAATCGGCGCTGATCATGGAGCAGTATGCCTCCGGCGATCCCCTGAAGAAGAAGGTCGCCAGCGTCTTCCTCGAAAGCTTCCTGTTCTATTCCGGCTTCTACCTGCCGATGTACTGGTCGAGCCGCGCCAAGCTGACCAATACGGCCGACATGATCCGGCTGATCATTCGCGACGAGGCGGTGCACGGCTATTATATCGGCTACAAGTTCCAGCGCGGGCTGGAGCTGCTCGGGGAAGAAAGAAGGCAGGAACTCAAGGATTTCGCCTTTGACCTGCTGCTCGAGCTCTACGACAACGAGGCCAGATATACCGAGGCGCTCTATGACAGAGTCGGGCTGACCGAAGACGTCAAGGAATTCCTGCATTACAACGCCAACAAGGCGCTGATGAATCTCGGTTATGAGGCGCTTTTCCCGGCCGAGGCCTGCAAGGTCAATCCGGCGATCCTGTCAGCGCTGTCGCCGAACGCCGACGAGAACCACGACTTCTTCTCCGGCTCCGGTTCCTCCTATGTGATCGGCAAGGCCGTGGCGACCGAAGACGAGGACTGGGATTTCTGAGGTTTAATCGATACCTCCCCTTATCATTTGCTTTCCCATCGACCACATTCAGCGGGAAAATTGAGTTCGGCACTCGCCAGTGAAGTGGCGTAGCGGGAGTTTTAGATGTCGTCTTTTTTGAACAAGGTCGGGACCTCAGTCGAGGCGGACGAAGGCGTCTGGCCGATTCGCCGGAGACGGATTCTCGACTGGCTGGTGAACGAGACGCGGGGCGAGCGTTTCATCGACAATATCCTGGTGGACATGTGTGGGAAGCTGCTGGCGGCCGGCGTGCCGGTGGCGCGGGCGACGCTGCATTTCAGGGTGAACCACCCGCAATGGATAGGTGCTCGCCTTCTCTGGAAGGAGGGACTGGCGGAAGCGAAGATCGATACATTCGCCTATGGCGTCGAAAACACGCCGGAGTTCCTGAACAGTCCTGTCAACGCGATCCATCAGGGCGCGGAGGAGGTGCGCAGGCAGCTGGAAGGCGCAGCCGTCGGCGACTTGGATTCATTCTATCAGGACCTGCATGACGACGGCTTGACCGAATATATCGCCTGGCCGCTCGAGCACACCCTCGGCAAGCGGCATGTCGTGACATTTTCCACCAGCCGGCCGGGCGGCTTCGAGCGCGAGCATGTCGATTTCCTGCGCGATCTCCTGCCGGCACTGACCCTCGTCAGCGAAATCAGGCTGAAGAACATCATGGCGCGCACGCTGCTGCAGACCTATGTCGGGCCGCATGCGAGCGAGCAGATCCTGTCGGGCGTGACGACGCGCGGCAGCGGCGCCACTGTCGGCGCGGCGATCATGATCTGCGACCTGCGCGACTTTACGGCGATTTCCGATCTCTGGCCGCGCGACGATGTCATCCACCTGCTCAATGACTATTTCGACGCAATGTCGGATCCGATCGAGCGCTATGGCGGCGAGATCCTCAAATTCATGGGCGACGGATTGCTGGCGATTTTCCCGCTGACCAAGGAAACCGCCTGCCTCGATCTGCTGCAGGCGATCCGCGAAGGGCAGGCGTCGATGGCCGAGTTGAACGAGCAGCATCTGCGCATGGGGCGCGAGCCGCTGCGTTACGGCGTCGGCGTGCATGTCGGCGACGTCATGTACGGCAATATCGGCTCGCGCCGGCGGCTGGATTTCACCGTCATCGGCCCGGCGGTCAATGTCGCCTCGCGGCTGGAAAGCCTGACCAAAGAGGTCAAGCGTCCGGTGCTCTTGTCGCGGGCCTTCGTCGAAATGGCGGACTGCGCCAAGGACATGGACAGCCTGGGTACCTTCCCGCTGCGCGGGCTCGGAGAGCCTGTCGATGTCTTCGCTTTTCCGGAGCGTTAGAACATGTTGCGCAAAAGTGTGCCGCGGTTTTCCCAGGCAAAGCCCGAAGCGCTTTTGCCGCAACGACATGTGTAAAAACAAAGAGCTAAAGCGCGAGGAGCGAATCTGAAAGATCGCGACGCGCTTTAGGCTCAGACAGCGTCAGACGCCGCGCTTGTTTCCCCACAGCAGCACGTGCAGTTGCGGCAGCACGCGTGGCGCAAACCATCCGTCGGCCGTCACCTTCTCGACGAGCCAGTGCATGCGATCCATCACGCCGTCGATATCGATGCGGGCGTCGTCGTCATCGGGGGGCGGCGGCGTGTGGTTGCCCGGCTGAAGGTACAGGGGAATATAGGGGTAGCGCTGGCCCACCTCTCGCGCAAAGGCATAGTCGGCATCGTCGAAGACGACGATTTTCAATGCGATCTCCGGCCCGCCGGCGGTCAGCCGAAGACAATTGTCGATCTCACCCCAATCGGTCAGCATTCCACTTGACGGCGGCTTGGGGCTCAAGACCAGCATGTCGAGGTCGCGAAACCAGTTCCGGGCCACACTTCCCTGCGTTTCCAACGCAAAGCGGTAGCCTTGGGAATGGCCGAGCTCGATCAGCGGTCCCAGGGGCTGGATCGCCGGATTGCCTCCGGAAAGGGAAACCGTCATCGGCCTGCCGCCGGACAGCTTGGTCACCTCCTGCCAGATCGCATCGACCGCCATCGGAATCCATTGATCCCGGTATGCGCTGTCGACCGCGTGGAGGCTGTCACACCAGGAACAGCGATAGTCGCAGCCGCCCGTCCTGACGAATACCGTCGGCAGCCCGATCAGAGCGCCTTCGCCCTGGATGGTGGGGCCGAAGATCTCGCTGACGCGAATGGTCTCTCCGCTCATGGCCGGTACTCCGCCCAGGTCTTCGGCGTCTCGCTGACGCGGACGGACGACGTCTCGGGAAAGCGCTGCTTGCACCAGTCGTAAAAGTGCCTTGCCAGGAATTCGGAGGTGACTTTCGAATGGCCGAAGACCTCGTTCAGGTGCCGGTGATCGAGCGCCTCGTCGATATAGCGCTTGAGCGGCGAGAGGTCGTGATAGTCGCGCACGAAGCCGTCATCGTTCAGGTTTTCGGCCGCGAGCTCGACGACCACGATATAGTTATGACCGTGGAGCCGGGCGCATTGATGGTCGGCCGGCAGATGATCCAGCTGGTGCGAAGCGGAAAGATGAAACTCCTTGGTGATGCGGTACATCAACGCACCTCCGCGGCCGAATATTGCGACACCGCCGCCTTCCAGAAATCCGGGTCTTCGTATTCGGTGGGATCGGGGACGCCGGCAAGATGGAAGGCCTCGCGGCGTTCGACGCAGGTGCCGCAGCGTCCGCAATGGAGCCTGCCGCCCTTGTAGCAGGACCATGTTTCCGCAAACGGCGTCGCATGTTTTTCGCCGTCGATCACGATCGCTGCTTTCGACACCTCCACATAGGGTGCAAGCAGTCTGACGCTCGCATAACCATCCAGCGCTTCGTCCTGCATGCGCTGGAAGGCGTCGATGAAGCCCGGACGGCAGTCCGGGTAAATGAAGTGGTCGCCGCCATGCACGGCGACGGCAACGGCATCGGCTTTCTGGGCAGCCGCCAGGCCGAAGGCGATTGCCAGCATGATGGCATTGCGGTTCGGCACGACGGTGGCCTTCATGGTCTCTTCGGCGTAGTGGCCGTCCGGGACCTCGACATTGTCGGTCAGCGCCGATCCGCTGAGATGGCCGCCGATGGCTGATATGTCGATGATATGGTGGGGAACGGCAAGGCGTGCGGCACATTTGTCGGCGAAATCGAGTTCCTTGCGATGCCGTTGGCCGTAGTCGAAGGAGACGAGGCCGATAAGCTGTTCTTCCGCTGCTATCTTATGGGCAAGCGAAACGGAGTCGAGTCCGCCAGAGCAGACGACGATGATCTTCATATTTTGGATTCCCTTGTTTTGACCGGGTGGGCTGCGACCGGATTACGGCGTGCTTCTAGGGCAAAACCTGCGCGTTGGGAATAGGCTTAAGGCGCGAGCCTTCGGAGGGGTCAACCGATCGGGAAATTGATCTGCGGCGGCAGCAGCAGATGCAGGCCCTCGGCGTCAGGGTTGTTGATGCGCTGCAGCAGCATGCGGCCGAGATCCTCACCCGCCGCCGTCAGGTCCTCATGGATCGTGTCGACTTTCGGCTGCAACTGGGTGAGGAGGCGGGAGGTTTCCTTGGCGACGATATCGTAATCGACAGCCAGTGTCCGGCCGGCGTCGCCCATGCCGCCGATGACGGCGAGAGCAGAGACCTCGCCGGGACAGATGAAACCATCGGGCGCATCCGGAGCGGCGGCGCGGCTGCAGATGAAATCGCGCAGCACATCCGCCGGCGTATCGAGATCGACCGTTTCGGGGATCTCATAGGCAATGCCTGCCTCGCGCACCGCCGTCATGAAGCCGTGCAGGATATGCTGGCAGAAGGTCAGCCGTTTGGGCGGCAGGATCACCGCCACTTTTCTGCGTTTCTTGGCGATCAGCCGGCGCGTCGCCTCATAGGCAAAGGTGAAATTGTCGTAGTCGACATAGGGGTGGGGCGTCGAAAATTCCGTGCGGCCGTGGCAGATGAATGGAAAGCCGGTTTCGAGCAGCAGGCGGACGCGGGCATCGAGCGGCTCCGTCCGCGTGAAGATCAACCCGTCGGCGAGATGGTTGCGGATGATGTAGTCTACGGCCTCGACATCGGTCGTCGACAGAAAGTTCGGGGCGACGACGAGATGGTAGGAGGTCTCCTTCAATGCCTTGGCGATGCCGTACATGATCGAGGTGCTGAAGCCGACCACTTCCTCGTGCGAATCGAGCAGGATGGCAATGACATTGGTGCGGCCGGTCTTCAGGCGCTGCGCAGCCCGGTCGGGGAGATAGCCGATCTCGCCGGCGATACGGCGCACGCGCTGGCGGGTCTCCAGCGAAATCTGCGGCGCATCGGCGAGCGCGCGTGACACCGTCGTCACCGCAAGGCCGGCGATCGTGGCGATCGTTCGCAAGGTCGGCTTGCCGCGCTTATGGGTGATATCGAGACTTTCGCCGCGTCGCGGCCGGGACGGTTCGGTCACTTTCGGCTTTCCGTGGTGGAATTGCCGATACAATAACACGATGACTCGGGCGCGCAATCGTGGAATGAAAACGTTTTAAATTTTAACGATCTGTTAGCCAAATCAATATTGAATATAAAATTCAATAGTTTATGGAAATATCCATATTTTTCTCGGGAGTCGAGAAAGGGCTTGACGATCTATGGCTTATAACGTTTTAAATTAGCAACCGCGCGGAGGAGCGCGGCCGATGTCGACCGCCGCAACCGGTGGAAAACATCGGGCGGCAGGGAGGGCCCGCCGCCGATTTTCAAATGGGAGGAAATTCATGCGCAAGTTTTTGAGCTCGGCGGCGATTGCCGTCGTGATGATGGCTGGCCTTGGTGCGGCCCAGGCTGCCGACGTGAAGGAAGTGCAGATGCTGCACTGGTGGACGTCGGGCGGCGAGGCGGCGGCGCTGAACGTCCTGAAGCAGGATCTGTCGAAGGAAGGGTTTGCCTGGAAGGACGTTCCGGTGGCCGGCGGCGGCGGTGACGCGGCGATGACGGCGCTGAAGGCGATGGTGGCGGCGGGCACTTATCCCACGGCCTCGCAGATGCTGGGTTATACCGTGCTCGATTATGCCCAGGCCGGCGTGATGGGCGATCTGACCGAGACGGCCAAGAAGGAAGGCTGGGACAAGTCGGTGCCGGCGGCCCTGCAGAAGTTCTCCGTCTATGACGGCAAGTGGGTCGCAGCCCCGGTCAACGTGCATTCGGTCAACTGGCTGTGGATCAACAAGGCTGTGATGGACAAGATCGGCGGCACCCAGCCGAAGAGCTTCGACGATCTGATCGCCCTGCTCGACAAGGCGAAGGCTGCCGGCGTCATCCCCTTGGCGCTCGGCGGCCAGAACTGGCAGGAAGCGACGATGTTCGATTCCATCGTGCTGTCGACCGGCGGCCCGGAATTCTACAAGAAGGCCTTCAACGACCTCGACGAGGCGTCGCTGAAGTCGGACACGATGAAGAAGTCCTTCGACAACCTGGCGAAGATCGTCAAATACGTCGATCCGAACTTCTCCGGCCGCGACTGGAACCTGGCGACCGCCATGGTCATCAAGGGTGATGCGCTGGTGCAGGTGATGGGCGACTGGGCCAAGGGCGAATTCGTCGCCGCCAAGAAGACCCCGGACAAGGACTTCCTGTGCTACCGCTTCCCCGGCACCGATGGCAGCGTCATCTATAACTCCGACATGTTCGGCATGTTCAACGTCCCCGACGACCGCAAGGCGGCCCAGGTGGCGCTGGCAACGGCAACGCTGTCGAAGAGCTTCCAGTCGGCCTTCAACGTCGTCAAGGGGTCGGTGCCGGCCCGTACCGACGTTCCCGACACCGACTTCGACGCCTGCGGCAAGAAGGGCATCGCCGACCTGAAGGCGGCCAACGAGGGCGGCACGCTGTTCGGTTCGCTCGCCCAGGGCTACGGCGCGCCTCCGGCGATCGCCAATGCCTATAAGGACGTCGTCTCGAAGTTCGTCCACGGCCAGATCAAGAGCTCCGACGAAGCCGTCAAGCAGCTCGTCCAGGCGATCGACGACGCCCGCTAAGGGTCGTCGATGAATATGCTTCCCCGCGTGACCTCGCGGGGAAGCTCCAGGCTCCGCAGCGATAAATGCCGAGCGATCCTGCGGGAAGGGAGATGATATCCATGAGCACAGTTGCGACCACCGACCCGGTTCTGACCCCCGGGCGATCGACGAGCGTCTCGCTGCGGGGCCGGCTGCAGGATGCGCTGCCGAAGATCGTGCTGGCGCCGAGCTTCGTCATCACCCTCATCTTCGTCTACGGCTTCATCGTCTGGACGGCCTATCTGTCCTTCACCAATTCCAAGACCTTCCCCTCCTATGCGCTGACCGGGGGGCGCGCCTATCAGCGGCTGTGGCGCTGGACCTTCGAGAGCGACCCGCCGTCCTCCTGGTACACCTCGATCACCAACATGGCGATCTTCGGCTTTCTCTATGTCGGCATCTGTTTGAGCCTCGGCCTGCTGCTTGCCATCCTGCTCGACCAGAAGATCCGCGGCGAGGGGTTATTGCGGCCGATCTTCCTCTATCCGATGGCGCTCTCCTTCATCGTCACCGGGGTGGCCTGGAAATGGTTCCTCGACCCCGGCCTCGGTCTCGAACAGACGCTGCACCACTTCGGCTGGACGAGCTTCCACTTCGACTGGATCAAGAACAAGGACTTCGTCATCTATACCGTCGTCATCGCCGGTGTCTGGCAGGCCTCGGGCTTCGTCATGGCGATGTTCCTGGCAGGGCTTCGCGGCATCGACGGCGAGATCATGAAGGCGGCTGAGATCGACGGCGCCTCGCCCTTCCAGCTTTATCGCCGCATCGTCATTCCGCTGCTGCGGCCGATCTTTCTCTCCGCCTTCATCGTGCTCGCCCATATGGCCATCAAATCCTACGACCTCGTCGTGGCGCTGACCTCGGGCGGGCCGGGCGGCTCGGCCTGGCTGCCGTCCAACTTCATGTATGAATACACCTTCAAGCGCAACGAGATGGCCGTCGGCTCGGCCAGCGCCATCATCATGCTGATGACCATCTCGGCGATCATCGTGCCCTATCTCTATTCCGAACTGAAGGAGAAGGCGCGATGAGCAGCGTGACCGCCTCGACCGCAATCTCGACTGCAACCGCACCGGCCTCCCAGGGCAGCGACATCAGGAACAGCAACACCCGCTGGATCGGCCGGCTGGTCATCTACGGCCTGCTGGTGATCTTCGCCATCCTCTACCTGATGCCGCTCTTCGTCATGCTGACGACCTCGTTCAAGACCATGGACGAGATCCAGAACGGCAACATGCTGGCGCTGCCTGAGGCGCCGACCTTCGATCCCTGGATCAAGGCCTGGGGCGAGACCTGCGTCGGGCTGACCTGCGCCGGCATCAAGGGCTACTTCTGGAACTCGATCAAGATGGTGGTGCCGGCAGTCGCGATCTCCACCATCATGGGGGCGCTGAACGGCTATATTCTGACCAAATGGCGCTTCCCCGGCCATACGCTGGTGTTCGGGCTGATGCTGTTTGCCTGCTTCATCCCGTTCCAGTCGGTGCTCTTGCCGATGGCGACCATCCTCGGCTCGCTCGGCCGCTTCGGGGTGACGCTGCAGAACGCCACCGGCTTTTCCTTCGGCTTCGGCAATTCGACGGTCAACCTGGTCTTCGTCCATGTCGTCTATGGCCTCGGCTTCACGACGCTGTTCTTCCGCAATTTCTACGAGGCCTTTCCGACCGAGCTGGTCAGGGCCGCCCAGGTCGACGGCGCCAGCTTCTTCCAGATCTTCCGCCGCATCATGCTGCCGAACTCGCTGCCGATCATCGTCGTCACCGTCATCTACCAGTTCACCAATATCTGGAACGACTTCCTGTTTGCCTCCGCTTACGCCGGCACCGGTGACTCCATGCCGATGACGGTGGCGCTCAACAATGTCGTCAACACCTCGACCGGGGTGGTCGAATACAATGTCAACATGGCGGCGGCGATGATCGCGGCCGTTCCGACGCTCATCGTCTATATCCTCGCCGGCCGCTACTTCGTGCGCGGTCTGATGGCGGGCGCAGTCAAAGGGTAAGTCATGGCCTTCCTGGAAATCTCCGGTCTCAGAAAACGCTTCGGCGCCGTCGACATCCTCAAGGGGATCGACCTCGAACTCGAAAAGGGCGGCTTCCTGGTGCTGGTCGGCCCGTCCGGCTGCGGCAAGTCGACCCTGCTCAACACCATCGCCGGGCTGGAGACGATCACGTCTGGCGATATCAGGATCGACGGGCGCGACATCAGCGGTCTGCATCCGTCCAAGCGCGATATCGCCATGGTGTTCCAGTCCTATGCGCTCTATCCGAACATGACGGTGGCCGGAAATATCGCCTTCGGCATGGAGATCCGCGGCGTTCCGAAGGAGGAACGGGCCAAGGCGATCAAACAGGTTTCCGACATGCTGCAGATCGGCCATCTGCTCGACCGCAAGCCGAGCCAGCTCTCCGGCGGCCAGCGCCAGCGTGTCGCCATGGGCCGGGCTTTGGTGCGCAATCCGCAGGTCTTCCTGTTCGACGAGCCCTTGTCCAATCTCGACGCCAAGCTGCGTGTCGACATGCGCACCGAGATCAAGCGGCTGCACCAGCGCATGGGCACCACCTTCGTCTATGTCACCCACGACCAGATCGAGGCGATGACGCTGGCGACCAAGATCGCCGTGCTGAAGGACGGCGTGCTGCAGCAGTTCGGCACGCCGGCCGAGATCTATAACAGCCCGGCCAATCTCTTCGTCGCCGACTTCATGGGATCGCCGGCGATGAACCTGCTCAACGCCACCGTCGAGAATGGCGCCTCCGGGCTTGCCGTCGCACTCGAACGGCCGAATGGCGCGCCGCTGAGATTGCCGGTGGTCGCCGGCGCCAACGGGTTGTCGGCCTATGCCGGCAGGCAGGTGATCTTCGGCATCCGCCCGGAAGCCCTGACCGATCCCGACGGCGCCGACCGCAAGGCGCGTTCGCTCACCGAGGACGATTGCCTGATCGAGGTCGTCGAACCGGCCGGCTCCGACACCTTCGCCGTCACCAAGCTCGGCGGCAAATCCGTCGTCGCCCGCCTGCGCGCCGATGCAGGCATCGCTCCAGGCCAGAACACACGCCTCGCCTTCAATCTCGACAAGGCCGTGTTCTTCGATCCCGAAAGCCAGGTGCGGATCGTGTGACGGCCATTAGAGAGCCGGGGGCCTATAAGACGCGCGGCTCTGCGCTCAATTAAGCGATGGCCGTCACAGTGAGGGTCACCGGCGCGAAACGCGAGGAGACCGCTTCGACGGTAATCTCGCCGGTAAAGCCCGTCGCCTCCAGCCAGAAGCCCGCGGTGCCGCCCTGCAGCGGCACATTGGTCGGACCGACGATCTTTGCTGGCCCATGCACCTTCAGCGAAATGCTGTCGTTCATGAAGGGCAGGCGCTGGCCGCACTGGTCGAGCGCACGGATGATGACGCGGGTGCTGTCGCGTTCGCGGGCCTTCAGTGTCTGGCTGTCGGCGACGATTTCAAGCGTCGTCGGCAAGGGATCGGCCGCCAACGTCAGGCTCGCCACGGGCTGGCCGCCGATATAGCCGGTCAGAGTGCCGTCGATCCATTCGAGACCCCAGGTGCCGAGTTCGTCGGCGGTGAAGTGGCGATGGTCGAGCACGACGGGCGGATGCGGCAGGTGCGGGTAATTCTCGCGGTCCGGACCGATGCGCTTGGAAAGCGCGCCATATTGCAGTTCCACCTCGTCGCAATTGGTCAGGATGATCAGCGGCAGCACGCCGCCGATATTGCGCTCGCCGCGCGCCCAGAAGGTTGCCGGCTTCATGACGATCTCTTCGGAAGGATCGCACTGGCTGATATAGGCATAGGCTGCGAATTTCGGCTCGCGGAACATGTCCATGACGCCGTGATAGCAGATGCGGTCACCGGAGCCGAAATCCTTGTGGGTGTTGTAATCGAACATGCACCAGCCGATGGCGCCCGAGATATCGGGGTCGCCATAGGCGGCGTTCAACACATCAAGGTGGCGGCGTACATGCTCGGCCTGGCGCTGTTCCTGGTCGTAGATCTTCGTCGGGTGCATGTGGCCGTTGAACTCGGTGATGAGGTACGGCACCTTCCGGGACAGACCGGTATTTTCCTGCTGGGCGCGAAGGACGGTGCGCGGGCGGTTGGCGCCCGGCAGTTCCTCATTACCGAGGATGAAGTCGTTCATCGTGTAGACGTCTTCGAGCAGTTCGCTCTCGGTGATATAACGCACGCCGCCGGTCTGGCGGGTGCTGTCGAGTTCGCGAGCCAGGCGGTTGGTCTCGACATAGAAGTCGTGGCTGTCCTGCGACTCGTTGATGCGCACGCCCCAGATGATGATCGAGGGATGGTTCCAGTCGCGCTCGATCATGCGTCGGACGTTTTCGATCGATTCCTTCTGCCAGTCGGCATCGCCGATATGCTGCCAGCCGGGGATTTCCTCGAAAACCAGCAGGCCGATCGCATCACAGCGGTCGAGGAACCATTTCGACTGCGGATAGTGCGAGGTGCGGACGATATTGCACTTCAGCACGCTCTTCATGATGTCGGCGTCGCGCTCCTGGGCGGAGCGGCCGGCGGCATAACCGACATAGGGGAAGGCCTGGTGACGGTTGAGGCCGCGCAGCTTCAGCGGCTTGCCGTTCAGGAGGAAACCTTCCGGCGTGAATTCGGCGGTGCGGAAGCCGAAGCGGGTGGAAAGCCGGTCGGAGCCGTGCTCGGTCCTGAGTTCGACGGTCACCTCGTAGAGCGCGGGATCGGCAATGTCCCAGAGCGTGATGCCGGTGAGGCCACCGAAAGAAAGCCTGGCACGGTCACCGATCGTTTCGGTTGCCGCGGTGGCGATCACCGTGCCGTCCGCCTGCTTCAGCGTCGCGGTGACGGTCGCCGAGAAGCTGCGGCTCTCGGGATTGGCGATATCGACACGGATGGTTGCCGATTTTTCCGGGGCAAGCACGTCTGTGGTTTCGATCTTGAGATTGCGGATCGAGACGGGGTCGGTGACTTTCAGCCAGACGTCGCGGTAGATGCCGGCATAGGTCAAATAATCGATGCGGCCGCCGAAAGGCGGAATGGCGGGGTTTTCGCTGCCGTCGATCTTGACGGTCACGAGGTTCTCGCCCTTGAGCAGCTTGCCGGTGAGGCGGGCCTCGAAGGGGGTGTAGCCGTCCTTATGGGCGATGATTTCTTCGCCGTTCAAATAAACGACGCTGTCGGCCATGGCGGCGTCGAAGACGAGGGAGATTTCGCGGCCCTCGAATTCCGGCAGCCAGCGCAGCACTTTCTGATAGGTGAAGGCGCGCTGATAGCTGGTCTCGTCGAAATAGTTGAAGGGCAGTTCGACGGCGGTATGGGGCAGACTGACCGACTTGGCGGCATCGAAGCTTTCGAGCAGACGCTGGCCGAAGCCCTCGTGGAAACTCCAGCCTTCGTTGAAGGAAACGACGGACCGCATATCAGCCTCTCCCGGTGATGGCATCAGCAGCGGTGCGGTGCCTCTCGGCGCGTGAAGATCGGGTCATCTTATATTCCTCCTTGATGCGATAAGGTGCGAGCAGCGCAAGCGCGTCACATCGAATTTGATTCCTGCGATGCGCTTTAGCTTTTTTCATGCATGTCGTCATCCGCAACCGCTTCACAGTGTTTCGGGTGACATGTGTTGGAGCAATGTCGTTCTGGCCGACGATTCGATATCGTCGGGTGCCTGTCCTGCGTGGGGCGCCGTGTTCCAGTTCCTACGGATATTGAGCGCCGTTGGTCTTGGTATAGATCGAATAGACCGAACGCGTCGCGGTGATGAAGAGCCGGTTCTTCTTGGGGCCGCCGAAGGTGAGATTGGACACCGTCTGCGGCACCCTGATCTTGCCGAGCAGGGTGCCGTCCGGCGAAAAGCAGTGCACGCCGTCACCGGCGCTCGTCCAGAGATTGCCTTGGACATCGAAGCGGAAGCCATCGGGATTGCCGGCGTCGAGGCTGCAAAAATAGCGGCCGTTCGTCAGACTCCGGCCGTCGACGACGTCGAAAACTCTTATGTGGCGCGGCACTTCATGTTTTGCCGAGCCGGAATCGGCGATATAGAGCTTCGTCTCGTCGGGCGAGAAGGCAAGGCCGTTCGGCTGGATGAAATCCTCGACGACGGCCTCGATTGCGCCGCTTGCGGGGTCGATCCGATAGACGTTGCGGGTGGGCTGCTCGGGCTCGGCCTTGTGACCCTCGTAATCCGACAGGATGCCGTAGGTCGGATCGGTGAACCAGATCCCGCCGTCGGAATGCACGACGACATCGTTAGGCGAGTTCAGCCGCTTGCCTTTGTAGCTGTCGGCGAGAATGGTGATCGTGCCGTCCGGTTCGGTGCGGGTGACGCGGCGGCCGCCATGTTCGCAGGAGATGAGCCGGCCCTGCCGGTCGCGGCTATTGCCGTTGACGTAGTTGGAGGGCGAGCGGAAGACGGAGACTGTACCGTCAGGCGTCCAGCGCATCATGCGTTCGTTCGGGATATCGCTCCAGAGAAGGCAGTTCAGGTCGGAAAACCAGACCGGGCCTTCCGTCCAGCGGCAGCCGGAATAAAGCTCTTCGAGTGCGGCACTGCCGATGACCAGAGCGGCGAAACGTTCATCGCGGATGTCATAAAGCGGATTGTCGGCCAAGCCAGTTCCTCCCTGAATGCTGCCGCCCTCTTCCTACTGCATAATCCCTCCAACCGGAATCGATTTGAGGATGAAATTATGCCGCAGTTCAAAGTGCTGCAGCGTCTGAAAAGACGCGCGGTGCTGTCGCGGCAAATGCCGGGAGGTGCCGGAGCCCGGCCACGGGAAATGCCGGGCTCGGGACTTATCAGAGGGCTGCGACCGGATGCGGCGAGCCGTCATAAGCGCCCCAGATCGACTGATCGAAGCAGATGACCGAGCCGGTCATCAGGCCGGATTCGGAAGACGACAGATAGGCGCAGGCGCGCGCCACCTCGTGCGGATCGACGAGGCGGCCGAAAGGCTGGCCTGCCGCCGCCTTCTCCAGCCAGTCGGCCGGCGCGCCGTGATATTCGCGCTGAATTCGATCCTCGCCTTCGGAGGCCATCCAGCCGATATTAAGGCCGTTGACGCGGATGCGGTTGCGCAGCAGTGCATAGGCGGTGTTCTTCGTCAGCGTTTCCAGCGCGCCCTTGGAGGCGCAATAGGCGGCGATGAAGGGCTGGCCCGCTTTGGCCGACATCGAGCCGATATTGACGATGGTGCCTTCTGTCTGTTCGCGGCGCATGACCTTTACTGCCTCCTGCATCAGGAAAAATGGCGCCCGGACATTGATGGCGAACATGGCGTCGAAGAGTTCCGGGCTGGTGTCGAGGATGGTGCCGCGATCGGTGATGGCGGCGGCATTGACCAGCGCATCGACCCGGCCGAAGGCCTCGTCACAGGCGTGGACGACGTGGCTCGCATCCTCGACTTTGGCGAGATCGGCCTTGACGTAAACGACCTTCACGCCGGTTACGGTCGAAATCTCTTCGGCCTTCGCCTTGCCCCTGGCTTCATTGCGGCCGCAGATGACGATGCCTTCCGCGCCGCGTTCGGCGAAGAGGCGGGCAATGGTGGCGCCCAATCCTTGCGTGCCGCCGGTGACGATGGCGATCCTGCCGTCGAGACGGCCGTGGTTTGTGCTCATTGGTTCCTCCTTGGTGATGTGCGAATGCCTCCCGCGGGCGCGGGAGGCTTTTAGGTCATTGCGGATGAAAGGGGCTTCCCTTCCTTAGTCAGCTCAATTTCTTCTGCGCCTGCCCGGCAAGTGCCGCCGTAAAGGCTTCGTCGCTCCAGCCTTCTTTCAACGCCTCGTGCATCAGCTGCGCCTGCGTCTTCGGCGCCAGGCCGCCGAGCGGCGGGTCGCGGTCGAGGTTGGTCGGGAAGGAATAACCTTCGGCGCAGGCGGCGACGGCGTTGGCGATTTCGTCGGGAGAGAGTTTGCCTTGCAAGGTTTTCAAGGCAGGAAAGAGCCTGGCGCTCATCCTCTCGCGGTTGACGGTTTCCATGGCGCGGCCGAAGGCGGAGGAGACCTGCAGGAGGTTGGCGACGCGCTTGATATCGGCCGAGCGGTTGGTACCGGCGGCGTGGAAGAGGGCGGGATTGAAGAAGACGACGTCGCCTTTTTCGAGCGGCAGCTGGATATGGTTGGCCTCGAAATAATCCCGGAATTCCTGGCGCTTGAGCGCGAGATAACCCGGCACATAGGTCTGGCTGTGCGGCAGGAAGAGCGTCGGGCCGCTTTCGAGCGGCATGTCGCAATGGGCGACCGCGCCCTGCAGCGTCAGCACCGGCGAGAGCCGGTGCACATGCGCCGGGAACTGCTCGATCACTGCAGACGACTGGAAACCGAGATGGTAGTCGCGATGGGCCGACTGCGCCGCGCCGCCCGGATTGACGCGATTGACCTGCGCCGTCATCTGGTAGCTCGGGCCAAGCCAGGCCTGGCTTGCGAGTGCAACGATGACGTTGCCGTAATATTCCGCGAAATTCGCGGGATCGGCGAGGCAATGTTTTTCCAGCGAATTCCAGATGCGGTCGTTGGCTCCGGGCTTGGCAAAATGATCGCCGCCGCCGGTCGCGGTGCGGTGCTGTTCCTCGATAATCTGGTCGAAAATCGCGCTGGCGCGGTCGATGACGCCGGTATCCTGGTAAGCATGCTTGAAAACGGCGACGCCGGGACCTTCGCCGAACGCCTCTGAGATCTCGGCCAGGACGGCACGCCGGCCCTCCGTGGTTGCAACTGCCGCCGCCACCTTCCGGCTGTCATAGATCAACACGTTTTTTTCGACTGCAGACGCGGTGGGGTAATCGGCAAGCGCGGTGGTCTTTTCCGCCAGACGGCGAAAATCCTCGAGATCGCAGGCATCTTCGCTGAGCCAGACGCGATCGGCGCGCAATTTCATCTGATTGTCGGTCTTCATGATGGCTCCTCCTCTTTCGATGAAGGCACTATACGCCGCGATACCGGGTGATATAGATCAGGAATCCATCAAAAAACCATCAAACGGATTCCATGGCCCATCTCTTCCTCGTCAAGGATATCGCTTTTCAAGCGGGCCTCAGCACCGCGACCGTCGACCGGGTGCTGAACGGCCGGCCGGGTGTGCGCCAACAGACGGAAATGCGGGTGAAGGCGGCGATCGCAGAGCTGGAGAAGCAGCAGGCAGGCGCGATGGGCAGCGGGCGCATGCTGGCGATCGATATCGTCATGGAGACGCCGCAGCGGTTCAGCGACGCGGTGCGCGCCGCCTTCGAGGCCGAGATGGCGGCCTTCCTGCCCGGCGTCTTCCGCTGCCGGTTCCATTTCGCCGAAGTGATGAAGCCGGCCGAGATGGTGCAGCTTCTCGACCGCATCCGGCTGCGCGGCACTGATGGCATCGTGCTCAAGGCGCCCGATGTCGCCGAGGTGGCGGCCGCCGTCGCCCGGTTGGATGCGGCCGGCATTCCTGTGGTGACGCTGGTAACCGACCTGCCGAATTCGGCGCGGATCGTCTATGCCGGCGCCGATAATCGGGCAGCGGGCGAGACGGCGGCCTATCTCATCGGCGAAGTGCTCGGGAGCCGTGGCGGCAAGGTGCTGGTGACGCTGTCGAGTGGGCGGTTTCGCGGCGAGGAAGAGCGCGAAATCGGCTTTCGCCGCATCATTCGCGCCCATTATCCCGAGATCGGCATCAGCGAAATCAGCGAGGGGCACGGCGCCGATGCGGCGACGGGAACGCTCGCGGCGGCAGCTCTTGCGGCGGATCCTACGATCAACGCCGTCTATTCGATCGGCGGCGGCAACCGGGCGGTGCTGGCGGCCTTCGATGCGGCCAGGCGCCGGGTCGGCGTCTTTGTCGCCCATGATTTGGACGCCGATAACCGCGCCTTGCTTGCCGCGCGGCGGATCGGCTTCGTGCTGCATCATGATCTCAGAACCGATGCGCGTTCGGCCTTCAGGGCAATCATGGGCCGGGCGACGTCGCCGGGTCGGGCGGTTTCGGCCTCGCTGTCATCGGTGGAAATCATCACGCCCTATAATATGCCGGCGGGCGATTGAGCCAATCGGCTTCCTTCGATGCCGACTTCGGGCTACAGCTTCAGCAGGAGCAAAGGTGATCGATATGGATTACAGCGACGTCAGCACGATTGCGGCCTGGATTACCGAGCAGGGACTGAAGGGCGCTTCGGAATCCGAACTCATGACCGGTTTCTGCGCGGCCTGCCGGAAGGCCGGCCTGCGGATCGACCGCGGCCTGGCGTTGATGGATACGCTGCATCCGGTGCATGAAGGCCGCGCCTTCCGCTGGGACAGCGAGGAGCTGGTCGAGACGGAATTCGAATATGGCCCGTCGGGTACGGGCGAGGCGGCTGCGAGCTGGCAGCGTTCGTCCTTCTATCATCTCTGGTCGGGTAATGAGCGGGAGGTGCGCCGCCGCATCGGCTTCGGCGATCCGATCGATTTCAGCCAACTCGACAAGATCGTCGAGGCCGGCCATACCGATTATATCGCGAT
Organism: Rhizobium sp. CIAT894; assembly: GCF_000172795.2. Taxonomy (NCBI): domain Bacteria; kingdom Pseudomonadati; phylum Pseudomonadota; class Alphaproteobacteria; order Hyphomicrobiales; family Rhizobiaceae; genus Rhizobium; species Rhizobium sp. CIAT894. The sequence continues at coordinate 3,916,957 of NZ_CP020947.1, read as the reverse complement.
GATGCATCGTTTCGCCGAGGCCGGCACGATCGGCGAGATGGATTGCTTCTTCTCGAATTTCTCGACGAAGCACCCCGAAGGCTTTTCCGATCACGACCTTGCCATCCTGCGCAAGCTGGTGCCGGTTCTGGGGCTGGCAATCAAGTGCATTGCGCTCGGGCGCATCGCCCGCACCATCGCTGAGGTCTATCTCGGCGAGGATGCGGCGCGCCAGGTGATGGAAGGCAAGATCAGCCGCGGCAAATCGGAGCGGATTTCAGCGGCGCTATGGTTTTCCGATCTCTTGAATTACACCAAGATTTCCGATCGCGTGCCGCCGGAGGAAATCATCCCGCTGCTCAATGATTACAGCGAGGTGGTGATCTCGGCGATCCATGAAGCCGGCGGCAATGTGCTGAAGCTGATCGGCGACGGGGTGCTCGCCATCTTCAAGGGCGAGGCGCCGGCGGAAACCTGCCGCGCGGCACTCAAGGCCGAAGCGCTGCTGCGGGAAAAGCTCGCCAAGCTGAACGCCGAACGCAAGGCCGGCGACCGGCCGACGACGGATGTCTATATCGGCCTGCATATCGGCGACGTCTTCTACGGCAATATCGGCAGCCAGGACCGGCTGGACTTCACCGTCATCGGCCCTGCCGTCAATGAGGTCAGCCGCATTGCTTCGATGTGCCGCTCGGTCGATCTCAACCTGCTGATCTCCTCCGATTTCGCCGCCGCGATACCGGAGGAGCAGCGCGGGGCCATCGCCTGTGTCGGGCGCTATGCATTGCGCGGCGTGCAGCGCGCGCAGGAGCTCTATACGCTCGACGGCGCCCGGCTCAACGCCTGATCGTCGCATCTGACGCTATCGCAGCAGCCCCTGGCCGCCGTCGATCCAGATCGGCGTCCCGGTGATGTGCCGATGCCGGAACCGGCGCCCGGCGGAGAGTGCCTCGTGGGCTATCTGAGGAGGCTGTGTCTCAAAGCCCATTTCTCCGGCCCATGGACGGCGGCAAAGAGCAGGCCGGCAAGGAAGGTGAAGTGATCGACAAAGAAGCCGAACTCGGCCTGGTTCTGCTGCCAATGGGATGGGCCGTGGAAGGCGAAGGCGAGGAAGATCACATAGATGCCGGCGAGCAGGCTCGCCTCGGTGAAGAAGGCTCCGGTTATGAAGGCGAGCGCCAGGGCGATCTCGAACAACGCTGCGACCCAGGCAAGGAATGTCGCCATCGGAAAACCGGCGGCGGCGATGTAGTCCGCCGTCGTGCCGATGCCGGCGAATTTAAAGCCGGCGGCCATGAAGAAGATAAAACTGAAAATGATGCGGGCGACGATGATTGCGATCGCTCTGGCCATATGGAAACCTCCTCTTGAGCTTCTACTATGACGGATGAGAGGCTCGATGTCCGACACCATGAATGAAAAAGGGCCGCTTGCGCGACCCCTTCCTCCTACCACTCGGCGAAGCTGCCGTCGGCGTGGCGCCAGATCGGGTTGCGCCAGCGATGGCCTTCCTTGGCGCGTTCGATGACATAGGCCTCGTCGACCTCGATGCCGAGACCCGGCCCTTGCGGGATCGACACGAAACCGTCGGCGTAGTGGAACACCTCCTTGTTGGAGATGTAGTCGAGGATGTCGTTGCCTTTGTTGTAGTGGATGCCGAGGCTCTGTTCCTGGATGAAGGCGTTGTAGCTGACGGCATCGACCTGCAGGCAGGCGGCAAGCGCGATCGGGCCGAGCGGGCAATGCGGCGCGAGCGCCACGTCATAGGCTTCTGCCATGGCCGCGATCTTGCGGCATTCGGTGATGCCGCCGGCATGGGAAAGATCCGGCTGGATGATGTCGACATAGCCGTCCGACAGCACCTGCTTGAAGTCCCAGCGCGAAAAGAGCCGCTCGCCGAGTGCGATCGGTGTCGAGGTGTGATTGACGATATCGCGCAGCGCTTCCTTGTTTTCAGACAGCACCGGCTCCTCGATGAACATCAGCTTGTAGGGGTCGAGTTCCCTAGCGAGAACTTTCGCCATCGGCTTATGGACACGGCCGTGGAAATCGACGCCGATACCGATATGCGGGCCGATCGCCTCACGAATAGCGGCGATGGTTTCGACGGCCTTCTCCACCTTCTCGTTGGTGTCGACGATCTGCATTTCCTCGCAGCCGTTGAGCTTGATCGCCTTGAAGCCGCGGGCGACCACTTCCCTGGCGTTGTTGGCAACATCGGAAGGACGGTCGCCGCCGATCCAGGAATAGACCTTGATGCGGTTGCGCAGTTGCCCGCCGAGCAGCGAATGGATCGGCTGGCCCAGGGCCTTGCCCTTGATATCCCACAGCGCCTGATCGATGCCGGAGATCGCGCTCATATGGACGGCGCCCCCGCGATAGAAGCCGCCGCGATACATCACCGTCCAATGGTCTTCGATCAGGAAGGGATCCTTGCCGATCAGATAGTCTTCCAGTTCGTGGACGGCGGCCTGGACGGTCAGTGCGCGGCCTTCGACGACCGGTTCGCCCCAGCCGACGATGCCTTCATCGGTCTCGATCTTCAGAAACAGCCAGCGCGGCGGAACGATATAGGTGGTGAGTTTGGTGATCTTCATCTCAGGTCTCAATCTCTTCTCGGATTTGCGATGGGACAGCGCGTCCACGGCCTCTCGTGATTGATCATTTCGTCCTGCCGATCGCCTTCTCGGCGGCGGCAAGGTCGCGAACCGCAAGGTCGAGCATGCGATTGGCGCATTCTCTGGCGCCGGCCTTGTCGCGCATGCGCAAGGCTTCGACGAGTTCACCATGAACGAGAACCGCATCCTCCCGGTTTTCGACGGCGATATTGGAGGCATGCAGCGCATATTTCAGGGCAGCATGGATGGCGCTGGACAGACGGCGGAACACCTGGTTGTGGCTGGCGGTGAGCAACACCGCATGAAACATCACGTCGGCGTCGGTGAAACTTTCCGGATCGCCCGCGCTGTCGCGCATCTGCCGCCAGGCCTTGTCGAGATCGGCGATCTCCTGGGCGCTGGCGCGCTCGGCGGCATATTCGGCGGCGGCCGGTTCTATGGTGCGCCGGGCTTCGAGAATGCATCCCAGCAGGTCGAAGTCCTTGATGTAAGGCCCCATCCAGTCGAGCACCTCGGCGTCCAGGATGTTCCAGTCGTCCCTGTCGCAGACGGTCGTTCCGACTCGCGGTTTGCCGCGGACGAGCCCTTTGGATTCCAACACTTTCAGCGATTCACGAATGACGGTGCGGCTGACGCCATAGAGGTCGCAAAGATCGTTCTCGCGGGGCAACGGCGAGCCCGAGGGATAGCGGTCGGCGCAGATATCCTGAGCGATTGCCGCCGTGACGTTGCGGCGGACACGCGGCCGGCGTTCGCTGCCGGAGCTTTCCGCTCGGGCCTGTTCCTCAGTCGATTCCAACTTCACCTCTCCGCGCTCTCTCCCGGGCAGCAACCGAACCTGATTATCCGAATTCGATCCGCTTTGCGACGGGTCCATCCGGCTCTCATGACTATCCTATTATCTAAATCATCATACATTGGCAATTGACTGGTATGATGATTTAGATAATTCATTGGACGCTGCCTGGGAGGCAGCTGCTCGATTTCAGAGTTTAGGGAGAGAGACATGCGCTTGTTCAAAGCAGCCATCCTGGCTGGCACATTCGCCCTTCTGGCGGCCGGCTCGGCATTTTCCGCAGACGTCAAGATAGGGTTCATCGTCAAGCAGCCCGAAGAGCCGTGGTTCCAGGACGAATGGAAATTCGCCGATCAAGCCGCCAAGGAAAAAGGCTTCACCGTCGTCAAGATCGGCGCCGAAGACGGCGAGAAGGTTCAGTCGGCGATCGACAATCTCGGAGCCCAGGGTGCGCAGGGCTTCATCATCTGCACGCCCGACGTCAAGCTCGGCCCCGGCATCGTCGCCAAGGCGGAAGCCAATCAGCTGAAGCTGATGACGGTCGACGACCGTCTCGTCAGTGCTGACGGTAAGCCGCTGGAAGACGTGCCGCATATGGGTATCTCGGCCACCAAGATCGGCGAAACCGTTGGGCAGGCGATCGTCGACGAGATCAAGAAGCGCGGCTGGGACATGAAGAATGTCGGCGCCGTCCGCATCTCCTACGATCAGTTGCCGACCGCCGTCGACCGCGTCGAAGGCGCGATCTCGGTACTGAAGTCGGCCGGCTTCCCGGCCGAAAACATCTATGACGCGCCGCAGGCAAAGACGGATACGGAAGCAGCCCTCAACGCGGCAACCACCGTACTCAACAAACATGCCGACGTGAAATACTGGGTCGCCTTCGGTCTTAACGACGAAGCCGTCCTCGGCGCCGTCCGTGCTTCCGAGTCGGTCGGCATTCCGGCAACCAACGTCATCGGCGTCGGCATCGGCGGCGCGGAATCGGCGATCAACGAGTTCAAGAAGCCGGCTGCGACGGGCTTCTTCGGCACGGTCATCATCTCGCCGAAGCGTCACGGCTACGAAACGGCGCTGAACATGTACGACTGGATCGCCAATAACAAGGAGCCGGCAAAACTGACGCTGACCTCCGGTTCGCTGGCGCTGCGCGGCGATTACGAAAAGGTCCGCAAGGATCTTGGCATCGAATGATCATCCTTCCAGGATGACGAACGTCCGGCGGCGACTTCGCGTGCCGCCGGGTCCTTCTCGATGGAGCGACGATGGCCTTCCTCGAATTCAACAATATTTCCAAGGGGTATCCCGGCGTGCAGGCGCTGGCGGATGTTTCCTTCTCGGTCGAGAAGGGCGCCGTTCACGGACTGATGGGCGAAAACGGCGCCGGTAAATCGACGCTGATCCGGGTGCTGTCGGGCGATCAGGCCGCCGATGCCGGCCGTATCCTGATCGGGGCGGAGGAGCAGAACTACGGCTCCGTTCGCGACGCTTTCCATGCCGGCGTCATCGTCATCCATCAGGAACTGCAGCTGGTGCCGGAGCTGACGGTCGCCGAAAATCTCTGGCTCGGGCGCTTTCCAGCCAAAGGCGGCGTGATCCATGCCAAAACCCTGATCGAGACGGTGCGCTCGAAGCTCGAAGAGATCGGCATCGATGTCGACCCGTCGGCCAAGGTCGCCTCGCTTTCGATCGGCGCGCGGCAGATGGTCGAGATTGCCAAGGCCGTGATGCTCGATGCGCGGGTGATCGCGCTGGATGAGCCGACCTCCTCGCTTTCCTCGCGCGAAAGCGAAATCCTGTTTTCGCTCATCGACAGGCTGAAGGCGAAGGGAACGGTCATTCTCTATGTCTCGCATCGTCTCGACGAGATCTTTCGGCTTTGCGACAGCCTGACGGTGCTACGCGACGGCAAGCTTGCCGCCCACCATCCTCGGATCGCCGAGACGACACGCGAACAGATCATCTCGGAAATGGTCGGGCGTGAAATCAGCAATGTCTGGGGATGGCGCGAACGTGCGCTCGGCGGCGTCAGGCTGGAGGTCAAGGGCCTGTCGGGGCCGAAGCTGCGCAATCCGATCAGTTTTTCCGTCCGCCAGGGCGAGATCCTCGGCTTTTTCGGCCTGATCGGTGCCGGCCGCAGCGAAATGGCGCGGCTGCTCTACGGCGCCGACATCAGGCATCAGGGCCAGGTGACGATCGATGGCGTCGCCGTTTCGCCGAACAATCCGAAGGCGGCGATCAATGCGGGCTTGGTGCTCTGCCCAGAGGATCGCAAGTTCGACGGCATCGTCCAGGGCCGGTCGATCGAGGAGAATATCGCGATCTCCTCGCGGCGGCATTTCTCGCCGTTCGGCATTCTGAGCCTGAAACAGGAGGCGGCGCTGGCGGATCGGTTCATTGCCCGGCTTCGGGTGCGCACGCCATCGCGCAAGCAGGACATCATCAATCTCTCGGGCGGCAACCAGCAAAAGGTCATTCTCGGCCGCTGGCTCTCCGAGCAGGGCATCAAGGTTCTGGTGATCGACGAGCCGACGCGCGGCATCGATGTCGGGGCGAAATCGGAAATCTACGAAATCCTCTACGAGCTGGCGTCCGGCGGCATGGCGATCGTAATGATCTCAAGCGAGCTGCCGGAGGTCATGGGCATTTCCGACCGCATCATGGTGATGTGCCAGGGCAGGGTGGCCGCCAATGTCGCCCGCCAGGATTTCGACGAGCGCAGCATCCTGACGGCGGGGCTTCCCGACAAGAATGCTGCAGGCACCGTTTAAGACTGGGACCAGGACGATGAATTCGTTGAAAAAAATCCTTCTCGGCGAACAGGGGCTCGTAGTGATCTTCGCTGTCGCCTTCGTGATCGTCTCGCTCTTCGTTCCGAACTTCCTGACCGAGCGCAACATGCTGGGGCTGCTGCAATCGGTCGTCACGATCGGCATTGTCGCCTGCACGATGATGTTCTGCCTGGCGTCGCGAGATTTCGACCTTTCGGTGGGCTCGATCGTCGCCTTCTCCGGCATGGCCGCGGTGATGGTATCGAACGCCACCGGCTCCATCCCCCTTGGCCTGTTGGCCGCCCTGCTTTGCGGCGCGGTCGTCGGCTTCGTCAACGGCATCGTCATTGCCCGGTTTCGGATCAACGCGCTGATCACGACGCTCGCGACCATGCAGATCGTGCGCGGGCTGGCGCTGATCGCTTCGGATGGCCGCGCCGTCGGCATCAACGATCCGGCTTTCTATCAACTGGCCCTGTCGCGCTTCCTGACCGTGCCGATGCCGATCTGGATCATGCTGATGCTTTTCGTCCTCTTCGGTTTCGTGCTCAACCGCACCGTTTTCGGCAAGAACACGCTGGCGATCGGCGGCAATCCCGAAGCTTCGCGGCTGGCAGGGGTGAACGTCGTCAACATGCGCATCTGGATCTTTGCACTGCAGGGCCTCGTCTGCGGCATTGCCGGCATCCTGCTTGCCTCGCGCATCACCTCCGGCCAGCCGAATGCGGCGACGGGACTTGAACTTTCGGTCATTTCGGCCTGCGTTCTCGGCGGCGTTTCGCTGGCCGGCGGACGGGCGGCCATGAGCGGCGTCATCGTCGGCGTGCTGATCATGGGCATTGCCGAAAATGTTATGAATCTCCTCAATATCCAGGCATTCTACCAGTATGTCGTGCGCGGGCTGATCCTGCTGATCGCGGTGCTGCTCGACAATTTGAGATCTTCGGCTGCGGGGCGACGCGGATGAACCAGGGACGAGTTGCGGACGAAATCGAACTGAGGCATGGCGATCTCGCCGTCCGGGTCAGCCGTCGGGGTGCTGCTGTCACCGCAGCCACCTATCGGGAGATGCCCTTTCTTGTTGCGGCCGGCGGGCCGAATGGTGCGATGGCGAATTTCGCGATGGTGCCGTTCGGCAATCGCGTCGAAGGCAACGCCATGTCCTTCGCCGGGCGCGACTATGCCTTCCAGCCGAATACCTCAGATCCGCTCTATCGGCACGGCGACGGCTGGCTCGGCCTCTGGCAGCTTGAAGACTCCAGTTCAGAGCATGCGCGGTTTTCCTTTTCCCGTAGCGCCGACAGGGTTTCACCCTATGCCTATCTGACCCGGCAGGAGATCCGTCTCGCCGGCGATGCGCTGGTGCTGGCGCTGTCCGTCGAAAACCGCGGCGCGGCGCCGCTTCCCTTCGGGCTCGGGCAACACCCTTTCTTCGTACGGACGTCACAGACGAGACTGACGATTGCGGCCGATCGCTATTGGAGCGAGCGGCCGGACCATTTGCCTGATGTGCCCGGTCCTGTGCCCGACTATTTCGATTTCAGATCGGAAAAGCTCTTGCCGCAGAGATGGATGAACAATGCCTTCGAGGGGTGGAACGGGCGGGCGGCCATCGCCTGGCCGGAACTTGGAATTCAGGCGACGCTGCAAGCCGACGGCGCGCTTGAGCGCTTCATGCTCTATATGCCGGTCGACCGGAACGACTTCTTTTGCCTCGAGCCGATGAGCCACCTGCCGAATGGCCATCACCTGCCTGATTTTGGCGGGCTCGCGCCGCTTGCGCCCGGCGAAAGTCTTGCCGGCACGGTAACGATCCGGATGTCGGGGTTGCCGGCTCAATCGGAGGGGAGATAGATGGGCAGCCGCCTGCAGGACAAGCACATCCTGATAACGGGTGCCGCGCAGGGCATCGGTCTTGCGATGGCGAAGGCCTTTCTGGGGGAGGATGCCGCCGTCTTTCTCGTCGATCGCGACGCCACACTGCTGGCGAGGTCGGCCAAAGAGCTCAAAGGCATCGGTGGCCGGCTTGGTTATCTGCCGGCCGACATTACCGATGCCGGAACGATCACGACGTTGGTCGCGCAGGCGAACGAAGAGATCGGGCAGTTGAACGCGCTCGTCAACAATGCCGGTGTCAACGTCTTTTCCGAACCGCTCGAGACGACGGACGAGGTGTGGAACCGCTGCTTCGACATCAATCTGAAGGGCGCGTGGAACTGCTGCAAGGCGGTGCTGCCTGGGCTGATCGAACAGGGCGGCGGCGTCATCCTCAATATCGCTTCGACGCATGCTTTCACCATTATCCCGCACACATTTCCCTATCCGCTGGCAAAACATGCGCTGCTTGGGATGACGAAATCTCTGGGTCTCGAATATGCCGCCTACAATATCCGGGTGAATGCGCTGGCGCCGGGTTATGTCTCGACGCAGAAGGTCATCGATTACTGGAACGGCTTCCCCGATCCGGAGGCGGCCAAAGCGCAGACGATGAGGCTGCATCCCGGCGGGCGCATCGCCACACCTGAGGAGATCGCCATGGCGGCCGTGTTCATGATCTCCGACGAGTGCCCATTCATGAATGCCACCTGCCTGACGGTCGACGGAGGCCTCAGCGTCTTGCAGCATCCCGCCTGAAAGCGTTTCGATTCCCGCCGATCTTTACAGGCCTGTCGTCTTCTCGGGATAGAGCATTATATTGTCCATCGGGAAGGCTCTCAGATCTCCCGCAGGCATGGAGCGGCGCCCTGCCGCTGCTGGAAATAGTTGGAGCATGATGTAGTCCGAAAACCGTTCACACTTTTCGGCATCATTGCTCTGAAACCACAATCGAAACAGGAGGACGGCATGCAGATCAATCGCACGGCTTCGGCTCATTGGACCGGTGGCCTCAAAGACGGCAAAGGCCTGATCTCGACGCAGAGCGGCGCCCTGAAGGACTATCCCTACGGCTTTGCCAGCCGCTTCGAAGGCATTCCCGGCACCAACCCGGAAGAACTGATCGGCGCTGCCCATGCCGGCTGCTTCACCATGGCGCTGTCCTTGATCCTCGGTGAGGCCGGCTTTACCGCCGAGCATATGGAAACCTCGGCCAAGGTGACGCTCGAAAGCGTCGAGGGCGGCTTTGCCATCACCGCCATCCATCTTTCGCTCTCCGGCCGCATTCCCGGCGCCGATGAGGCGACCTTCACCGAGCTTGCCAACAAGGCGAAGGCCGGCTGCCCGATTTCCAAGGCGCTTGCCGCCGTTCCGATTACGCTCGACGTCAAGCTCGGCTGATTCCCGCGCTTCCGCCGACAATGTGCCGCGTCTTCCGAGACGCGGCACTTTCAATTTTACCGGGTGTTCATCATCTTCATATAAATCCTGGTTGTCTATCGGTGCGATCGGTTGACGGCGCCCGTTGTCCGTTCGAGTGTTGACAAATGACACCTGATATTTTACGACTGACGAAATTCAAAATTCGTCAGTCGTAATTCGGGCATCGAAACTATGGACGACATCGCGGAAAATACACTGGACGTCACCCGGCAGGAGAATGTCACCCGCATTCTCGATGCCGCCGAGCGGCTGTTTCGCCACTATGGCTACAGCAAGACGACCGTGGCCGACATTGCCCGGGATCTCGGCATGTCGCCGGCCAATATCTATCGTTTCTTCGCCTCCAAGGTGGAAATCCACCAGGCGCTCTGTGGGCGCATGCTCGCCACCTCCTATCAGATCGCCTACGACATCCGCCACCAGCCGATCGCCGCCAGTGAGCGGCTGCGCCGCTATGTCGAAGCCCAGCATCAATTGACGCTGGATCTGATGCTCGACGAGATGAAGGTGCACGAGATGATCGTCGTCGCGATCGAGCGCGACTGGCACGTCATCGAAAAACATATCGACCGCATTCACGATCTCATTGCCGAAATCATTGCCGAAGGCATTGCAGCCGGCGAGTTCGCCGAGCAGGATCCGGTCGTGGCCTCGCGCTGCTTCGGCGCGGCGACGATCAATCTCTGCCACCCGCAGATGGTGGCGCAATGTCTTGCCAAAACCAACCGCGCGAGCGTCGACGAACTGATCGATTACGTGATCAGGGCGCTGAAGAAATAACAGGCGGCAGCCGCCGTCGAAAACCCCGAAACGATCCAGGAGTGCGGACGATGTTTTCGCTCAAGACCCTCAGCCACCGCATGCCGTCCGCCGCCAGCCTCCTGCTCGTCGGCGCCATCGGCATGGGTGTTTCCGCCTGCTCGGAGGAAAAGGCCGAGGTCAAGCAAGTCATCCGGCCGGTAAAGGTCGTCGAAATCGCCAAGGCCGGCGACACGCGCAAGTTGGACTATTCAGGCTCGGTCAAGGCACGCACCGAGATGAACCTCGGCTTTCGCGTTGCCGGCAAGATCACCGAACGCCTCGTCGATATCGGCGACAAGGTGAAGCCGGGTGACGTGCTCGCCCGGATGGACTCCACCGATTACCAGCTCGCGGTCAAGACCGCGGAAGCCAATCTCGCAGCCGCCGAAAAAGGCGTCGAAACCGCCGATCTCGTCAACAAGCGCAATCAGCAGCTCTTCGACAAGAATGTTTCGCCGAAATCCCAGCTCGAGCAGGCGTCGCTCAGTTACGATCAGGCCGTTTCAAGCCGCGATGCCGCCGCCTCGGCGCTCGACCAGGCGAAGAACCAGGTGAGTTATGCGGAGCTGAAGGCCGACTACAAAGGGATTGTCACCACGATCAATGCCGATGTCGGCCAGGTCGTTGCCTCGGGCACTCCCGTCGTCACCGTTGCCGTCGACGGTGAGAAGGAAGTGCAGATTGCCGTTCCGGAAAACGACATTGCCGAATTCAAGCCCGGCAAGACAGTCAAGGCAAGCTTCTGGGCCGACGACCGGCTGGTGCTCGACGGCAAGGTGCGTGAGGTTTCCGGCAGTGCCGACCAGCAGTCGCGCACCTTTGCGGTCCGGGTGAGCCTGCCGAACGATCCTCAGGTATTGCTCGGCATGACGGCGACCATCGAGGCCGACGTCAGCAATGGCAACAGCTATGTCTCGATCCCGCTCAGCGCGCTTGCTGAGAAGGACGGAAAGCAGATGGTCTGGACCGTCGATCGCGCGACGGCGACCGTGCATGGCCGCGACATCAAGGTCGCCGATTTCACCGGCGACGGCGTGCATGTGACCGAGGGCCTCGACACCGGCGATCTCGTCGTTTCGGCCGGCACGCAGTTCATGAGCGAAAACCTGAAGGTGAAGGTGCCGGAGCAGCAGTCGGCTCTGGCCGATACTGACCAGACGGTCCGCTGATCGCGTCACAAAGGGAAACAGGACCATGGACGCCACCTCTGAAAAGCGGCCCTTCAATCTGTCGCGCTGGGCGATCGGACATCCGAGCATCGCCCGCTTCCTCTTCGGGCTGATTATCATCACCGGCGTGCTCGGCCTGATGCGCATGGGCCAGCGCGAGGACCCGGAATTCACCTTCCGCGTCATGGTCGTTCAGGCGATCTGGCCGGGCGCCTCCATCCAGGAAATGGAAGACCAGGTCGTCAACAAGATCGAGCGCAAGCTGCAGGAAACGCCGCATATCGATTGGGTCAAGTCCTATACCCGGGCCGGCAGTGCGATCATCACCCTGCAGGTCAAGGGCGACACCAATTCGCAGGAGGTTGCGGATGCCTTTTACCAGGTGCGCAAGAAGGTCGGCGACATCGCGAGCGAGTTGCCGCAGGGCCTGCTCGGCCCCTATTTCAACGACGAGTTCGGCGATACTTTCATCACGCTGCATTCGATCAGCGGCGACGGTTATTCCTATCCGGAACTGAAGAAATTCGCCATTCAGGCGCGCGACATGCTGCTGACGACGCCGGGCGTCGAGAAGGCCGTCATCATCGGCGACCAGCCCGAGAAGATCTATATCGACGTTTCGTCCAAGGCGCTCGCCGAGCGCGGCCTGACCATCCCGGACCTGCAGAACGCCATCAAGGGGCAGAACAATATTGATCCGGCAGGTTCCGTCGATACCGGCCTGCGCTCGGTGCGTATTTCCGTCGAAGGCGACGTCAAGAAGGCGGCCGATATCCGCGAGCTCAGCCTTCGCGCCGGCGGCCAGGTGACGCGCCTCGGCGATATCGCCACCGTCAGTTCCGGGCTCGAAGATCCCTATCAGCGCAAGTACCGTTTCAATGGTCATGACAGCGTGCAAGTCGGCGTCGTCATGGCCAAGGGCTTCAACGTCACCGATGTCGGCAAGGGTGTGGAGGCGACCTATCAGCGCTTCGAGGAGGCTTTGCCTTACGGCGTCGCCGTCGATCAGATCGCCAACCAGCCCGACGTGGTGACGGATGCGGTCAGCGAATTCATGCATGCGCTCGGCGAAGCTCTTGTCATCGTGCTCGTCGTCTCGTTCCTGTCGATCGGCTGGCGCTCGGGCCTCGTCATCGCCATCGCCATTCCGCTGGTGCTCGCCGCCACCTTTGCGCTGATGTACGAACTCGGCATCGACCTGCAGCGCATCTCGCTCGGCGCGCTGATCATCGCGCTCGGCCTGCTCGTCGACGATGCGATGATCGTCGTCGAGATGATGGAGCGGAAGCTGGAAGAGGGGCTGGTCAAGATCGAGGCAGCGAGCTTTGCCTATTCCTCGACCGCCTTCCCGATGCTGACCGGCACGCTGATCACCACGGCCGGCTTCATTCCGGTCGGTTTTGCCGCATCAACGGCCGGCGAATATGTCCGTTCGCTGTTCTACGTCGTCGGCATCGCACTGGTGACCTCGTGGTTCGTCGCGGTCTATTTCACGCCCTGGCTCGGCTACATGATCCTCAAGCAGCGCCATCACGCCGGCGAGCATCACGACGCCTTCGACACCGGCTTCTATCGGCGGCTGCGCGGCACGGTCGGCTGGGCGGTTCGCCATCGGGTGATCGTGCTGCTCTTGACGCTCGGCACCTTCGTCACCAGCCTCTGGGCTTTCCAGTTCATTCCGCAGAATTTCTTCCCGCAATCGTCGCGGCCGGAAATCCTCGTCGATCTCTGGCTGCCCGAGGGTACCAGCATCAAGGAGGTCGAGGTGCAGGCAAAGGCGCTTGAAGCGAAGATGATGGATGATCCCGACAAGCGGTTCATCGCCACCTATATCGGCGAAGGCGCGCCGCGCTTCTTCCTGCCGCTCGACCAGCAGCTGCGTAACCCGAACTTCGCCCAGCTTCTCGTCATGGCCAAGGACGAGCCGTCGCGCGAGCGGCTGATCGTCAAGCTGCGCACCATCCTTGCGGAAGATTTCCCATCGATCCGCGGCAAGGTCGACCGGCTCTTCCTCGGCCCGCCCACAGGCTGGCCGGTGCAGATGCGTATCATGGGGCCTGATCGTCAGGAAGTGCGAGCGATCGCCGACCAGGTAAAGGCGCGCTTCGAGGCCAATCCGATGCTCGGCGCCATTCACGACGACTGGCTGGAACCGGTGCCGGCGATGAAGCTGGTGATCGACCAAGACCGTGCCCGGGCGCTCGGCGTCACCTCGCAGCGCGTGCGCCAGATGCTGCAGACCGCCATGTCCGGTGCGCCGCTCGACGATTTCCGCGACGGCGAGGAGACGGTCTCGATCGTCGCCCGCGAGCCGGATGCCAGCCGCTCGCTGCTGTCGGCGGTCAATTCGGTCTATGTGCCGACGGATTTCGGCGGTTTCGTGCCGGTCTCGCAGCTTGCCAAGGTCGTGCCTGTGATGGAGCAGGGCATCGAATGGCGGCGCGATCGCCTGCCGACGATCACGGTGCGCGCGACGCTGCCGGATGGTGTGCAGCCGAACGACGTCGTCATGAAGATGTATGCCGACATGAAGGACCTGCGCGACAGCCTGCCGGCCGGCTATAATGTCGAGATACAGGGCGGCGCCGAGGATGCGGCGGAAAGCCAGATGTCGATCGCCGCCAAGGCGCCGATCATGCTCGCCGTCATCATCGTGCTGCTGATGGTGCAGCTGCAGCATTTCGGCAAGGCGATGCTGGTGCTCGCCACCGGGCCGCTCGGCATCATCGGTGCGGCTGCCGCCTTGCTGATCAGCGGCGCGCCCTTCGGCTTCGTGGCGATCCTCGGCGTCATCGCGCTGCTCGGCATCATCATGCGCAATTCGATCATCCTGGTCGATCAGATCGACCAGGATATCAAGGCCGGCATGCACCGGCAGGAGGCGATCGTCGGTGCTGCCGTGCGGCGTTTCCGGCCGATCATGCTGACGGCGCTGACGGCTGTGCTGGCGCTGATCCCGATCTCGCGCGGCGTCTTCTGGGGTCCGCTCGCCTACGCGATGATGGGCGGCATCCTGGTTGCGACAGTGCTTACCATTCTGGTTCTGCCCGCCGGTTACGCCCTTTTCTTCGGCCGCGAGCCGAAGGCGAAGGACGAGCCAGGCCGGGATGCCGACGCCATCCAGGAAGAGGCGGATGACAGACATCCGCCGGCGTTGGCAGCCGAGTGAAGGCGGCGCGGCGAAAGCCGCGCCGTTTTCCTTCGCGAGGCGCACGCCCGTCAAAGCGTGCATTTGGGGCGGTTCGCGAAAACGCGAACTGCCCCAACTCGTTATTCCATCGTCATTCCAGGAAGCCGCGCTGCCCCGCTCCGCTTAGAATTCGAACGGCCGATTCCATTGCCGACTTAAAAAAGTTAAGCTTGCAAAAGCTTGCCGGGAGACCAGCCGCGATCTCGGCGATGCATTGCCGCCAGTCAGTTTGCGGTGGAGGCACGACCATGGCCGACTACCATCTGGAAGCAAGCTGGAGCCCGGTCGAGGGCAGTCCGGGACGGTTGATCCTGACGCTCTTCAATCTTTCACCCGAGCCGCTTTCCGGGTTTTCGCTCGCCTATACGTCGTCGACGCGGGTTGCCGACAAATATGTTTGCCACGGCGCCAGCCTGACGCGGCAGGTTGCGAATTTCCACGAATTCCAGCCGCCCGAGAGGCTGAGCATTGCCCCCGGCGGGCACTGGCGGTTCACCGTCGAGGGGCTGGCCGACGAACCCAAACATCGGACCGACGGCATCCGGTCGGCCCATCTGAGGCTCGGTGATGGCCGTCGCGTCGCGATAGGTTTCGGCGATCTCATGCTCGAAGGCCGGGATGGCGGTGTGGCGCCGCCGCTTCTGCCGCCAGGGCGGATCGAGGAGCCCTATGCGCTGCTGCCCTGGCCGCTGTCGCTCGGTCTGAAAGCAGGAAATTTGCCGATCGTCCTCTATCCCGTTGAAAGAACCCGGCCCGATGCGATCAAGGCGCTCTCTCTGGTTCTTGCGCTTTACCAGCGGCTCTATCCGGCCGATGGCGTGCCATTCTCGCTGTCTGTCGTCAAAGGCGGGCGGGCCATTCGTTTCGTCACCGAATCGTCGATCGCCGCTTTCGCTTACGAACTGCGTTTCTCTGCCCATGAGGTCGTGCTTTCGAGTGCGGATGCAGCCGGGCGGCAATACGGGCTGATCAGCCTGGCGCAATTGCTGCACGGCGCCCGCGCCGATCGCGAGCGCTTCCAATTTCCCAATTTCGGCACGATCGCCGACCAGCCGCGCCATGAGTGGCGCGGCTGCCATCTCGATGTGTCGGGGCGCTTCTATCCGGCGGCGGACGTCATGCGGCTGATCGATATCCTCGCCTGGAACAAGCTCAATATCTTTCACTGGCACCTGACCGACGATGAAGCCTGGCGGCTGGAGATCAAGGCCTATCCCCAACTGACGGAAACCGGTGCACAGCACGGCCCGGACGGAGTGCTTATGCCGGAACTCGGCGATGGGCCGGAAGCGCCCGCCGGCCACTACACGCAGGGTGACGTCAGGCGCATTGTTGCGCATGCTGGCTCGCTTGGTGTCGAGGTGGTGCCGGAAATCGATCTTCCCGGTCATAGCGCCGCGGCGCTGTCAGCGCTGCCCGATCTCATCGACCGGCAGGAGCCGCCGGGCAGTTATCGCTCGCCGCAGGGCTATGCCAACAACGCGCTCAATCCGGCGGTCGAATTTACCTATGAATTCCTCGGCAAGGTGTTCGACGAAATGGTGGCGCTGTTTCCCGGCGCTTATGTCCATATCGGCGGCGACGAGGTGGCGCATGGAGCCTGGCTTTCCTCGCCGGCCTGCAAGGCGCTGATGAAGCGGGAAAAACTTGCCGGCACCGACGAGCTGCAATCTTATTTCCTGAAGCGCATCAAGACCATGCTGTCGGAACGCGGCAGGAAGCTCGCCGGCTGGAACCAGGTTTCGCATGGCGGCGGCGTCGACCGCGTCGACACGCTGCTGATGGCCTGGGAAAGGCCCGAACTCGGCAGCGAGCTGGCGCAGGAAGGCTACGACGTGGTGATGACGCCGGGGCAGGCCTATTATCTCGACATGGCGCAGGCGGAAGCCTGGGCCGAGCCCGGCGCAAGCTGGGCGGGTTTTACGCCGCCCGAGCGCGCCTATGCTTACGAGGCCGAGTTGCCGGAGGCGCTGAAGGGGAAGATGCGTGGCATCCAGGCCTGTATCTGGAGCGGCAACATCGCCTCGCGCACTCAATTCAACCGGTTAGTCTTCCCGCGCCTTCCGGCCATCGCCGAAGCGGCGTGGACGCCTTTGGCGCGCAAGGACTGGGATCGGTTCGCAGCGATCGTGCGGATGTGGCCGATGCTTTAGGACGCGGTCGCTTCGGCGTTCAACCCCAGCAGGGCTGCGCCGATCAGGCCGGGTTCGATGCGGCATTGGCTGGGCACCACCAGCGGGCGGTCGAACTTGCGCAGGATGCGGGCGCGCACCGCTTGGTCGAGTTCGGCAAGCAGCGGTTCGACATTGGAAAGCCCGCCGCCGACCGGCACGATGGTCGCGCCTGTGATGTTGATCGTCAGCGCCAAGGGCGAGGCGACGAGATCGACATAGACGTCGATGGTGCGCGTCGCCTTCTCCTCTCCATGCCGCCACTGGCCGATGATCTCCTCGCTGGAAAGGTCGAGATCGTGCAGCGTCCGGTGCAGCCGCTCCAGGCCGCGGGCGCCGCCGATCGTGTCGACGCAGCCCTTCTGGCCGCAGCCGCAGGCATAGGCAGGGATGGCCACAGGCGGATTGCCGGCTGCGGATGCGATGATCGGGCCATGACCCCATTCGCCGGCAAAGCCGCCGGCCTCGTTGACGAGGCGTCCGTCGGCAACCAGGCCGCCGCCGACGCCGGTGCCGAGGATGGCACCGAAGACGATGCGGTGGCCGCGGCCGGCGCCGAGACCAGCTTCGGCCATGGCGAAACAGTCGGCGTCGTTGGCGATCAGCACGGGCAAGCCGAGCTCAGCTTCGAGATCGGCCGCGAGTGTGCGGTCGTGGATGCAGGGAATATTGGCGCAGATCAGGCGCTGCGTATCGGGATCGACGACACCGGCGATGGACAGCGCGATGCGACTCGGCTCTTCGCCGGTCTCGGCGATGATGGCGCGCAGGGTCTCGACGAAAGCGGCGAAATCATCCCGAGGTGTGGGGCGGCGGCCGAGCGGAGCGATATTCGTCTCGGAGCGGGCGATACCGCCCTTGATGGCGGAGCCGCCGATGTCGAATGAAATGATCATTGCCACTCTGCCGTTTCTCAGGTCTTGCAGAGCGTCTGCTCGCACTGTTGGGTCGGAATTACAAGCTTTTCATTTGGCGTCGGGTTCAGGGTTGTGTCGTGTATCGCCCCTCTGCCCGTCGGGGCCGAAATTTCTCACCCCGCAAGTCATTCAATTGGCATATTGCGTCGCCAGAATTTGGCCCTACACTTCCATCATTTCTCGGATCCATGACAATCGAAAACGCCGATACCGACACACGCAGAAGCCGAAGACCACGTCCCAAAGGCCGTCGCCTTTCATCCATCCTGCGGCAGATGGCTGCCGATCGGAGCCGGGAGCGGATTTCAATCGGCGATCTGTTCCAAACGATGGGCGACAGGGCGATCAGCGCGTTGATGCTGATCTTCGCGCTGCCGAACGCTTTCCCCACGCCGCCGGGCACCTCGGCCGTGCTCGGCGCCCCGCTGGTGTTCCTGGCGGTCCAATTGACGTTCGGTTTGAAACCCTGGCTGCCGAGGGCGATCGCCGACCGGTCGATGCGGCGGGAGGATTTCGAGACGATCGTCGGGCGCATCCATCGCTGGCTCGCCTGGGCGGAGCGCATGCTGAAGCCAAGACTTGCGATCTTCGCCGAGCCGCCGGCGGAATATCTGGCCGGTCTTGCCTGCCTGGCGCTGTCGATCGTGCTGGTGCTGCCGGTTCCGCTCGGCAACATTCTGCCGGCGATCACCATTTCTGTCTTCGCCTTCGGTATCATGGGCCGTGACGGGCTCTTTGCGCTCGGCGGTTTCGTGATGACGGCGGTGTCGCTGGTCATCGCCGGGGGCGTGATCTACGGTCTGGTGAAGGCCGGGGTCTATCTCGTCATGCAATGGTTAGCGTGAATGGGATTTGCCTGAGCGGGTTTTGCCGGGGCGGTTATTTGGCGGCGGCCTTTTCAACGGGCTCGACATTTGCCGGAATTTTGTTTTGATCTGGCGCGATAGACTCACATCCTGGTCGGCGGCGGCAAGCCGGCTCACTTTGCGCGGTAGGCATTAGATGGCAAAAAGATCCGAGACTCCTGCACGGCTCGACGATGCGGCGCGGGCCGGCTGGCTTTATTACGTCGCCGGGCGCACCCAGGATGAAATTGCCGCCTCGATGGGAATCTCGCGGCAATCGGCACAGCGGCTGGTGTCGCTTGCAGTGGCCGAACGTCTGATCAAGGTGCGGCTGGATCATCCGATCGCTGCCTGTCTTGAACTCGCCGATCAGTTGCGGCGAAAATTCGGGCTGAAACATGTCGAGGTGGTGCCGAGCGATCCGGCTTCCTCGTCGACCACCGTCGGAATCGCCGAGGCGGCGGCGGCCGAAATCGAGCGCTGGCTGAAGCGGGCGGAACCGATCGTGCTCGCGGTCGGCACCGGCCGCACGCTGAAGGCGGCCGTCGACCAGCTGCCGGCGATCGAATGTCCCAACCACCGCATCGTCTCGCTGACCGGTAATATCGCGCCGGACGGATCGGCGGCCTATTACAACGTCATCTTCAGCATGGCGGATGCGGTGAAGGCGCGGCATTTTCCGATGCCGCTGCCGGTGCTCGTCACCTCGGCCGAGGAACGGGAGCTGCTGCACGGCCAGCAACTCGTGCGCTCGACGCTCGACATCAGCGCCCAGGCCGACGTCACCTTCGTCGGCATCGGCGAGCTCGGCATCGACGGTCCGCTCTGCGTCGACGGCTTTCTCGAGAAGGACGAGATGATGGGGCTGATGCGCGGGGGCGCAGTCGGCGAGATCTGCGGCTGGATCTTCGATGTCGATGGCAGGTTGCTCGACAACCCGATCAACGAGCGCGTCGCATCGGCGCCGATCCCGTCGCGCGACGCGTCGATGGTGATTGGGCTGGCCAAGGGCAAGCGGAAGTTCAAGGCGATCAGGGCGGCCGTTGTCGGTCATCAGATCAACGGGCTGATCACCGACGAAGATACGGCTGAGTTTTTGCTCAGGAATTGAGCAAAAAATTCATATTTTAAATCAATAATATAGATACCGCCTTCGGCATTGCAGCAACGATTGCCGATTGACATTTTTTGCCGTCTGGTGAGTAATTGCCCATGAGCGAAGCGAATGCTCACACCCATCTTCTGGGAGGAAGATATGACATTGAGAACTTTTCTGCTGGGCGCCTGCTCAGCGCTGGCGTTTGCCGGCATGGCTTCGGCCGAGACGCTGACAATCGCAACCGTGAACAACGGCGACATGATCCGGATGCAGAAGCTGACGGATGATTTCAAGGCGAAGAATCCCGGTATCGACCTTGAATGGGTCACCCTCGAAGAGAACGTGCTGCGCCAGAAGGTCACGACCGACATCGCGACCAAGGGCGGCCAGTACGACGTTCTGACGATCGGCACCTATGAAGTTCCGATCTGGGCAAAGCAGGGCTGGCTTTTGCCGCTCGACAATCTCGGCGCCAATTACGACGTCGATGACCTGCTGCCGGCAATCCGCAGCGGCCTGACCACGGACGGCAAGCTCTATGCGGCGCCGTTCTACGGCGAAAGCTCCATGGTCATGTACCGCAAGGACCTGTTCGATGCCGCCGGGCTGAAGATGCCCGACGCTCCGACCTGGGACTTCATCGCAGACGCTGCGAAGAAGATCACCAACAAGGATAAGGAAATCTACGGCATCTGCCTGCGCGGCAAGGCCGGCTGGGGCGAAAACATGGCCTTCCTGACGGCCATGTCGAACTCCTTCGGTGCGCGCTGGTTCGATGAGAAGTGGAAGCCGCAGTTCGATCAGCCCGAGTGGAAGGACACGCTGAACTTCTACGTCAATCTGATGAAGGAAGCCGGTCCCCCCGGCGCTTCCTCCAACGGCTTCAACGAAAATCTGGCGCTGTTCCAGACCGGCAAGTGCGGCATGTGGATCGACGCAACGGTTGCCGCTTCCTTCGTCTCCGACCCGAAGCAGTCGCAGGTCGCCGACAAGGTCGGCTTCGCGCTCGCCCCGGATAAGGGCCTCGGCAAGCGCGGCAACTGGCTCTGGGCCTGGAGCCTCGCCATTCCGGCAGGCTCGCAGAAGGTCGAAGCGGCCGAGAAGTTCGTCGCCTGGGCTACGAGCAAGGACTACACCAACCTCGTCGCCGAGAAGGAAGGCTGGCTGAATGCACCTCCCGGTACTCGCAGCTCGCTCTATGCGAATGCGGAGTATCAGAAGGCGGCTCCCTTCGCCAAGACGACGCTCGACTCGATCAACTCGGCTGATCCGAGCAAGCCGACCGTCAAGCCGGTCCCCTATGTCGGCGTCCAGTTCGTGGCGATCCCGGAATTCCAGGGCATCGGCACGGCGGTCGGCCAGCAGTTCTCGGCAGCCCTTGCCGGCCAGATTTCGGTCGACCAGGCCCTGCAGAGCGCACAGCAGCTGGCAACCCGCGAAATGACCAAAGCCGGCTACATCAAATAATACCTCCCGAGCCAAGAGGCGGATCCTTGACAATCCGCCCCTCCGGGCCGCCGATTGCCGAACTGCATCGGCGGCCTCTTTTTCAGACAAGCTTTCCTGCGACCGCTCCCCGCGTCAGATCAGATCGGTGATTGCCATGGCGACCTTACACACCCGCTCCGCAGCGCGCATGATGATTGCACCCTCCGTGCTGTTGCTCTTTGCGTGGATGATCGTTCCGCTTGCGATGACGATCTATTTCTCGCTGCTGAACTACAATCTGCTCAGCCCTGGCATGGAGAGCTTCGTCGGTTTCCTGAACTACGAATATTTCCTGTCCGATCCGGCCTTCTTCGCGGCGCTGATCAATACGCTGCTGCTCGTCGCCGGCGTGTTGCTGATCACCGTCATCGGCGGCATCGCCTTCGCGCTGCTGCTCGACCAGCCGATGTACGGCCAGGGCATCGTGCGCATCCTGGTGATCGCGCCTTTCTTCGTCATGCCGACGGTGGCAGCCCTCGTCTGGAAGAACATGTTCATGAACCCGGTCAACGGCCTGTTTGCGCATCTCGCAAAGGCGCTCAGCGTGCAGCCGATCGACTGGCTGGCGAATGCGCCGCTGTTTTCCGTCATTCTCATCGTCGCCTGGCAGTGGCTGCCCTTTGCCACCCTCATCATGCTGACGGCGCTGCAGTCGCTCGACGAGGAGCAGAAGGAGGCCTCCGAAATGGACGGCGCCGGGCCGATCTCGAGATTCATCTATATCATCCTGCCGCACATGGCCCGCGCCATCACCGTGGTGATCCTGATCCAGACGATCTTCCTGCTTTCGGTCTTCGCCGAAATCCTTGTCACCACCAATGGCGGGCCGGGCACCGACAGCACCAACCTCACCTATCTCGTCTATGCCCAGGCACTGCTGCAGTTCGATATCGGCGGCGCTTCGGCCGGCGGCATCGTCGCGGTCGTGCTCGCCAATATCGTTGCGATCTTCCTCGTGCGCCTCGTCGGCAAGAATCTGGAGGCTTGAGATGGCCAGAAAAGTCACAACCCGGCGCAAACTCATCGTCACGGCGATCGCCTGGACGCTCGGCATCCTGATCTTCTTCCCGATCCTCTGGACCTTCCTGACCAGCTTCAAGTCGGAAGCCGACGCCATCGCCTCGCCGCCGCAGTTCCTGTTCTTCCACTGGACGACGGAGAATTACGCGGAGGTGCAGAGCCGGTCGAACTATCTCAGCCACTTCATGAACTCGGTGATCATTTCCTTCGGCTCGACGCTGATCGGCCTGATCATCGCGATCCCGGCCGCCTGGGCGATGGCGTTTGCGCCGACCAAGCGGACCAAGGACGTGCTGATGTGGATGCTGTCGACCAAGATGATGCCGCCTGTGGGCGCGCTGATCCCGATCTATCTGATGTTCCGCAATTCCGGCCTGCTCGATACGCGCACCGGGCTGGTGCTCGTGCTGACGCTGATCAACCTGCCGATCATCGTCTGGATGCTCTACACCTACTTCAAGGAAATCCCCGGCGAGATCCTCGAGGCGGCCCGCATGGACGGGGCGTCGCTGATGAAGGAGATCGTCTACGTGCTGACGCCGATGGCGGTGCCGGGCATTGCCTCGACGCTGCTTCTGAACATCATCCTGGCCTGGAACGAGGCGTTCTGGACGCTCAATCTCACCGCCTCCAAGGCGGCGCCGCTGACGGCGTTCATCGCGTCCTATTCCAGCCCGGAAGGCCTGTTCTACGCCAAGCTCTCGGCGGCTTCGACGATGGCGATCGCGCCGATCCTGATCCTCGGCTGGTTCAGCCAGAAGCAACTCGTTCGCGGCCTGACCTTCGGCGCAGTGAAATAAGAAAAGGGAGACAAACATGGGCAGCATTACCCTTCAGAAGGTTTCCAAGGTCTTCGGCGAAGCCAAGGTCATCCCTTCGATCGATCTCGACATCAAGGACGGCGAGTTCGTCGTCTTCGTCGGCCCGTCGGGCTGCGGCAAGTCCACGCTGCTCAGGCTGATTGCCGGGCTCGAGGACGTCTCCGGCGGCAAGATCGTCATCGACGGCAGGGACGCCACCGAAAAGGCGCCCTCGGAGCGCGGTCTTGCCATGGTGTTCCAGTCCTATGCGCTCTACCCGCATATGAGCGTGCGCAACAACATCGCCTTCCCGCTGAAGATGGCGGGCGTCGACAAGGCGGAGATCGACCGCAAGGTGACGGATGCGGCCCGGGTGCTGAACCTCACCGATTATCTGGAGCGCAAGCCGCGCCAGCTTTCCGGCGGCCAGCGTCAGCGCGTCGCGATCGGCCGCGCCATCGTGCGCCAGCCTTCGGCTTTCCTCTTCGACGAGCCGCTGTCGAACCTCGACGCCGCGCTGCGCGTCAACATGCGTCTCGAAATCAGCGAGCTGCATCAGCAGCTGAAGACGACGATGGTCTATGTCACCCACGACCAGGTCGAGGCGATGACGATGGCCGACAAGATCGTCGTGCTGAACAGGGGCAATATCGAGCAGGTCGGCTCGCCGCTGGAACTCTACAGCCGTCCGCGCAACCTCTTCGTCGCCGGCTTCATCGGCTCGCCGAAGATGAATTTCATCAAGGGCCAGAACGCGGCTCAGCTCGGCGCCCATACGATCGGCATCCGTCCGGAGCACATGCTGTTGTCGACGGAGAGCGGTGATTGGAAGGGCAGGGTCGTGGTCGCCGAACATCTCGGTTCCGACACTTTCCTGCATATCGATGCGGAGGATATCGGCATGGTGACGGCGCGCGGCAGCGGCGATTTTGCCGCCAAGGCGGGTGATACCGTCTACCTGACGCCGGACCGTTCACGCATCCACAAATTCAACGAGGGCGGTCTTGCCATCTGAGGCTGGCCACCGGGCTGGGGGCAGGCATGCGAGCCGGGCGATGGCGCCCGGCCGTCTCGGCAAGACCTTCAAGAGGACTGAAACATGACGTGCAAACTATCGCTGGCAACGCTTTCGGACGCAGCGCGCACCGCCGCCATCCCCGGATATGACCGGGCGTCGCTGAAAGCCGGCATCGTGCATTTCGGCGTCGGCAACTTCCACCGCGCCCACCAGGCGATCTATCTCGACGATCTCTTCAACGCGGGCACGGATCACGACTGGGCAATCGTCGGCGCCGGCGTGTTGCCGTCGGATGCCGCCATGCGCGAAAAACTTGCGGCCCAGGATTTTCTGACGACGGTGGTCGAGCAGGACAACAACAAGACGGCGGCGCGCGTCACCGCGCCGATGATCGACATCCTGCCGGTCGGCGACCCCGCCGCGATCATCGCCAAGCTCGCCGATCCCGAAATCCGCATCGTCTCGCTGACGATCACCGAGGGCGGTTATTTCATCGATGCCTCGGGCACGTTCAATCCGGCCCATCCGGCAATTGCCGCCGACGGGCACAGCCCCGACACGCCGAAGACGGTTTTCGGGTTGATCGTTGCCGGCCTGAAGGCCCGCAGGGCCAGGGGCATCCGTCCCTTCACCGTCATGTCCTGCGACAATATTCCCCATAACGGCGTCGTCACCGCCAATGCGGTGGTCGGCACGGCCGCCCTTTCCGATCCCGGTTTTGCCGACTGGATCCGGGCGAACGTCGCGTTCCCGAATGCCATGGTCGACCGCATCACGCCGGCGACCGGTCAGCGCGAGATCGATTTCCTCAAGGACAATTTCGAGATCGAAGATAACTGGCCTGTTTATTGCGAGGAATTCAAGCAGTGGGTGCTCGAAGACAAGTTCACCGCCGGCCGGCCAGCGCTGGAAAAGGTCGGCGTGACCTTCGTGCCCGACGTCACGCCCTACGAGCATATGAAGATCCGCATCCTCAACGGCGGTCATGCGGCGATCGCCTATCCGGCGGCGCTGATGGACATTCATTTCGTTCATGATTCCATGGAAGATCCGCTCATCCGTGCCTTCCTCGCCAAGCTCGAGAAGGACGAGATCATCCCGATCGTGCCGCCGGTGCCGAACACGTCGCTGACGGATTATTTCGCGCTGATCGAACATCGCCTGCTCAATCCGAAAATTGCCGACACCATTCCGCGTCTGGCGCAGGACGGATCGAACCGCCAGCCGAAGTTCATCCTGCCGTCGACGCTCGATAATCTCCGCCAGGGCAAGGATGTCGTTGGCCTGGCGCTGGTCTCGGCGCTGTGGTGCCGCTATTTCGCCGGCAAGACCGACAGCGGCAAGGATATCGTCTTCAACGACGCCAGCGCCGATCGCCTGCATGCGGCGGCGCTGAAGGCAAAGGACGATCCGTCGGCTTTCCTCGCCTTCGACGATATTTTCGGCGAGGTGGCGAAATCCGAACTTTTCCGCAAGCGTTTTGCCCATGCCCTCAAAACCCTGTGGGAAAAGGGCACGCGGGAAACCCTGCAACTCTATCTCGACGGCAAGCTCGCAGTGTAAAGAAACCGGATGGCGGCATTGCCTGCCGTCATCCGTCCGGCCTTGCGAGCGAAGCGGGACGGTGCGTCCGAATTGAACTCAGGTTGGGTCTTTCATGGCTGATGTTGAAACACGGCTGGTCATCTTCGATTGCGACGGCGTGCTCGTCGACAGCGAGCCGATCTCGATCAGCGTGCTCGTCGAAGCGATGAGCGATCTCGGCGTCTCGATCACCGAGGACCAGGCCTATGAAAGGTTTCTCGGCCGCAGCCTCTCGACACTCATCGATACGCTGGAAACCGAATTCAACGTCCACGCCGGCGAGGAGTTCCTCGAGCGCATCCGCACCGATCTCTACGCCCGCTTTCGCACCGAACTGAAGCCGATCGACGGTATCGCCGCAACGATCGACGGGCTTGGCGTTCGCTGCTGCGTCGCCTCGTCCAGCCAGATGGAGCGAATCCGGCTGTCGCTGTCGGTGACCGGACTTATCGACAAGCTGCCCGACATCTTCAGCGCGACGATGGTCAAGCGCGGCAAGCCGGCGCCCGATCTCTTCCTGCATGCTGCGCGCAAAATGCAGGTCGAGCCGGCTCATTGCCTCGTCGTCGAGGACAGCCCGGCCGGTATTGCCGCCGCCAAGGCGGCCGGCATGACCGTCTTTGCCTTCACCGGCGGATCGCACGCCAACTTCGCCGGATATCGTGCCGAACTCGACCGCCTTTCGCCTGATGTGGTGTTTGACGTCATGCCGGATTTGATACACCTTGTCCGCGACCATAGACTGGATGGGACCAAGATTTGATGCGTGATCATGTGGTTGCGGTGGATATCGGCACGGGCAGTGCGCGTGCCGGGGTCTTCGATGCGCGTGGCCGCCTGCTTGCCAAGGCCGAACATCCGATCGTGATGAACCGGCCGCGTAAAACCATGCCGAGCATGATTCCGAAGACATCTGGGCTGCCGCCTGTACGGCCGTGCGCAGGGCGATGGAGCAATCCGGGGTCGCTCCCGCCTCCGTCGCCGCGATCGGCTTCGACGCCACCTGCTCGCTCGTCGTGCGCGACGTCGAGGGTCGGCAGATCAGCGTTTCCAGAGGCGGTGAGACGCGTTTCGACACGATCGTCTGGCTCGATCACCGGGCGCTGAAGGAGGCCGATTTCTGCACGGCAACGGAGCATCGGGTGCTCGAACATTCCGGGCATGTGATGTCGCCCGAGATGGAAATGCCGAAGCTGATGTGGCTGAAGAAAAAGCTGCCCGCCACATGGGAAAAGGCCGGTTATTTCTTCGATCTCGCCGACTTCATGACCTGGAAATCGACCGGATCGCTTGCCCGTTCGCGCTGCACGCTGACGGCGAAGTGGAACTATCTCGCCCATCTCGAAAAGGGCTGGCAGCAGGATTTCCTGGAGCGGATCGGCCTCGAAGACCTTCAGGCGCGCGGCCACCTGCCGGATGAGACGATCGCTGTCGGAGACAGTGTCGGCCAGTTGACAGCGGATGCGGCGCAAGCGCTCGGGCTGACCACGGACTGCCATGTCTGCGCCGGGATGATCGACGCCTATGCCGGTGCGCTCGGCTCACTCGGCGGTTATGCCGCCGATCCGGTCAAACGCGAACACCAGTTGGCGCTGATCGCCGGCACGTCGAGCTGCATTGTCGCCTTTTCGCAGGAGCGCAAGCCGAGCCACGGCATGTGGGGGCCCTATTATGAGGCGGTCTTCCCGCAATGCTGGCTGGTCGAGGCCGGGCAATCGGCAACGGGTGCGCTGCTCGATCACATCGTGCGCATGCATGCAGCCGGCGGCGAGCCGACCTCGGCACTGCATCAAAAGATCGTCGCGCGCATCGCCGAATTACGGGCCGAGGAGGGCGATGCTTTCGGCGCGCGGATTTTCGTGCTGCCGGATTTTCACGGCAACCGCTCACCGCTTGCCGATCCGCATGCCGTCGGCGTCGTCAGCGGGCTGACGCTCGATGCTTCCTTCGATGGGCTTTGCGCGCTCTATTGGCGCACGGCGGTGGCGATTGCGCTCGGCATCCGCCACATACTGGAGAAGATGAAGGAATACGGCTACGTGCCCGATACGCTGCATATTGCCGGCGGGCACGTGAAAAACCCGGTGCTGATGGAGCTTTATAGCGACGCCACCGGCTGCAAGGTCGTGGTGCCGAAGATGAACGAGGCGGTGCTGCTCGGCACGGCGATTGCCGCATCCGTCGCCTGCGGCCTGCACAGGGATTTGGCGACCGCCGGAGAGGCGATGTATCCGGGCGGCGAGGAACGGTTTCCCGACACGGCGAAGCAGGCGCTCTACGACCGCGACTACCGGCGCCTCCTCGCCATGCACCGGCACCGCGCCGAGCTGGAGGCGATGGAGTAGTCTTCAGTGATTGGCCGTCTCGCCAAGGACGGTCGCGAATTCCATCATGCGGCGGCGGCGAAGTCCTGCCTCTTCTCCGACTTCAAGGATGACGGATTCCGACAGGCAATCGAGCAGTGCGATCAGCGGCGGAAGATTGTCGAGGTCGGGCGCGCGTGCCGGCGGCAGGGGCAGCATGACATTCGACTGGTCGGCCATCCAATCTGCTTGCTGCGGGGAAATGAGCACGACCTTGTAGCCGTAGCGCCGCGCGGTTCGGGCAAGCAGGCGCGCCTTGGCGAAGCGGCGACAATCGATGATGACGAGCAGCGCGTCGTCGACCGCCAGCCGGGCGAAGAGTTCGGCAAAACGGTTGTCGGCGCCGTCGAGCGTGCGCACGCCGTCACGGGCTTGCGTCAGCCGCTGGCAGAAATGGTGGGCAAGGCTCGCAAGCCGGGCATGCGTGGCGATCGACACTTCGCGGGCCGTGCTGATCAGGCTGACGGCTTCGGACCAGTGCGGCTGCGCCGTCAGATGATAGATATGGTGGAGCGCCTGGATCTGTTCGGCAACCAGCACGGCAAGCGGTTTGCCTTCCGCGGCGTCCTGATGCAACTCGCTCATGGCGCTTTGCAATTGCGCCGGCGATGTCGTCACCGTCTCGCGAATTTCCACTTTGACACTGTCCAATCCCTGATAGCCGAGCGCGCGCAGGAAGCGGCCGACGGTCATCGGCGATAAATCCAGCCGGTCGGCGACGGACGCCGCTGTCTCGAATGGCAGGTCATTCAAATGTTCGGTAAAATATTTCGCGATACGGCGTTCGGCCGGCGTGCCGGTTTTTACGTATTGCCTGAGCTTTTGCACAAAGTCTTCCACATCAGCCTCCCCCGTTTTTCCTCAGAGGCGTTCCGTGGACGCGCTGTTGCGACCCCTCGTCTTTGCAACTATTTCGGAAGCTGCTTCTCAGGCTCATGCATATTTGATACGCGACAATACTATATTAGCATTTAATTTTCGACAAGTTTTCTATTACCACATGCAATTTTATTCTCTCTTGTGGGTAGTCTCCATCTTTCCTACATCTTCCGCGCAACCGGAGACGCATGAGACATGATCCTCGACGCCGCTCGACTTTCGCTCGCCAATTTGTTCGCGCCGGAAACACGCGCAGTGTTCTGGAAGGTGCTCGGCCTGACAGTCCTCGTGCTGGTCGGTCTGTGGTTTGCGCTGCGTGGGGCCTTCATGGCTTTCCTCTTTCCCTGGCTCGCGAGTTTCTTTCCCGACATGCCGGATTGGGCGGGGTGGCTCGCTCTGGTTTTTGCAATTCTCGCCGGCATCGGCCTTGCGCTGATGCTGGCGCTGCTGCTTTCGCCGGTGACGGCGCTGATCGCCGGCCTGTTTCTCGACGATGTCGCCGATGTCATCGAAAAACGCGACTATCCCGCGGATGCGCTGGGCACTGCCATGCCGCTCGGTCCGGCGATGGCAAGCTCGATCAAGTTCCTCGGCGTGGTGATCCTCGGCAATATCGTTGCCTTGCTGCTGCTGTTCATCCCCGGCGTCAATCTGATCGCGTTCTTTCTGGTGAACGGCTATCTGCTCGGACGGGAATTTTTCGAATTCGCCGCCATGCGCTTCCGGCCGCCGGAGGAGGCGCGGCTCTTCCGCGCCAAACACGCCTCCACCGTCTTTCTTGGCGGGCTGGTGATCGCGCTGTTTCTGGCGATCCCGTTCGTCAATCTTCTCACGCCGCTGTTTGCCGCCGGCATGATGGTGCATCTGCACAAGCTGATTTCCGCACGCGAAACCGGTGCGCGCGCCTGAGGCTCAGCCGGGCAGGGCGGAAATGTTCCGCTCTACTCGACGGCCTCGCCGATCATCTGCGGCGGTAGCTCGATGAGCGGCGCCGCCACATCCCAACTCTTTTCCGGCGATTTGCAGAGATCGGCGATGACGCAGCGTTCGCATTCCGGGCGGCGTGCCTTGCAGGTATAGCGCCCGTGCAGGATCAGCCAGTGATGGGCGTGGTAGAGATAGTGTTTCGGGATCACCTTCATCAGCCGCGCCTCGACCTCGTCAGGCGTTTTGCCGGGCGCAAGCCGGATGCGGTTGGCGATGCGGAAGAT
The DNA here is from genome assembly GCF_000172795.2 of Rhizobium sp. CIAT894. Classification (NCBI taxonomy): domain Bacteria; kingdom Pseudomonadati; phylum Pseudomonadota; class Alphaproteobacteria; order Hyphomicrobiales; family Rhizobiaceae; genus Rhizobium; species Rhizobium sp. CIAT894. The sequence goes on along the minus strand of NZ_CP020947.1, from coordinate 3,886,920 downwards.
GTGGGTATCGACGGCCATCGTCGCCTGGCCGAAGGCCATGGACAGCACGACATTGGCGGTCTTGCGGCCGACGCCCGGCAATTTCACCAGTTCCTCGCGCGTCTCCGGCACCGTGCCGGCGAATTCATCGACCAGCATCTGCGACAGCGCAATGACGTTTTTCGCTTTGTTGCGATAAAGGCCGATCGTTTTGATGTAGTCTCGAACCTTCTCCTCGCCGAGCTCCAGCATCTTTTCCGGCGTATCGGCAACCTTGAAAAGGGCGCGTGTCGCCTTGTTGACGCCGACATCGGTCGCCTGCGCCGACAGAGCGACAGCGACGACGAGGGTGAAGGGGTTGCTATGCTCGAGTTCGCCCTTCGGTTCCGGCCGCTGCACCGAGAAGCGGCGGAAGATCTCCTCGCGCTCGGCCAGCGAATAGGCGGTCTTCACCGCCGCTGCCGGTTTGCTTCGGGCGATCACATTCGAGTTTTGCGACGGTCTGGTAACGGATTTGGGTTTCGGATTTGCCATGGAAACTCTATACTCAGCAGCCATGATGGAAAGCAACGCCGACAGCTCCAACGAGCAGCCTGTTTTCGCCGCCGAGCTCTTTCCCCACCGGTCGCTCGGCCGCCGGGGCTTCAAGGTGCTGCTGATCCTGTCCGGTTCCGTCTGCTTCTTCTACGGCATGTTCTTCATCGCCACCGGCGCCTGGCCGATCGGCTTCTTCTTCGGGCTGGATTTCCTGCTTCTCTACGGCGCCTTCTGGCTGAGCTACCGCTCCGGAAGGGCGCGTGAGGAGGTGACGGTGTCGCGCACCGACGTTTCGGTGCGCAAGTTCGCGCCATCGGGACGGATGGTGGAGCATCACTTCAATCCGTTCTGGGCGCGCTTCCTTATTCGCCGGCATCACGAGATCGGCATTCTTTCCATGCAGATCTTCGGAGAGGGCCGGCGCACCGATATCGGCTCTTTCCTCAATCCCGACGATCGTGAAAGCTTCGCCAAGGCCTTCAAGGGGGCGCTCGCCACGGTCAAGCAGCGTATCTGAGCTTATCTGGCGGGTGCGCAAGAAACGGGTGGTTTGCGAAGACCCTATTGATTATCTCCTTGTGACAAGGAGAAAGACGATGAATATGATTGCGAACCTGCAAACAGACATCACGCCTGACGGCCCTGATTATGACATTGTCCGCCGGGTGATCGAACTCATCACCGAGGATTACCGCGACCAGCCTTCGCTGGAGGCGATCGCGGCGCGGCTCAATCAGTCGCCGACCCAGCTGCAGAAGACCTTCACCCGCTGGGCCGGCCTGTCGCCCAAGGGCTTCCTGCAGGCGGTGACGCTCGACCACGCCAAGCGGCTGCTGCGCCAAGAGGACATGCCGCTGCTCGAGACCTCGATCGAGGTTGGCCTCTCCGGGCCGAGCCGGCTGCACGATCTCTTCGTCACTCATGAGGCGATGTCACCCGGCGAGTGGAAGGCCAAGGGCGGCGGTCTCACCATCCGCTACGGCTTCCACATCTGCCCCTTCGGCATCGCGCTGATCATGGTGACCGACCGCGGCCTTGCCGGCCTTGCCTTCAGCGATTCCGGCGACGAGAAGGCCTGCCTCGAGGATATGACTTGCCGCTGGCCGAATGCCCAATATGTCGAGGATCTACAGGCGACGGTTCCCTACGCTGCTCGCATCTTCGAGCCCGGCAAATGGTCCTCGGAACAGCCTTTGCGCGTCGTGCTGATCGGCACGGATTTCCAGGTGAGCGTCTGGCAAAGCCTCATGAAAATCCCGTTCGGCAAGGCGGTCACCTATTCCGATATTGCCAAGGATATCGGCCGGCCGACAGCGCAGCGCGCCGTGGGTGCCGCGGTCGGGCCAACCCGATCTCCTTCGTGGTGCCATGCCATCGCGCGGTCGGCAAGAACGGCGCGCTGACCGGTTACCATTGGGGCCTCACCCGCAAGCGGGCGATGCTCGGCTGGGAATCGGCGCACGCCTGAGGGGCGGATCGTTCGTCGCTTATCGCTCCGGCACTTCTCCCCGCTGGGGAGAAGAGGCCGGCGGCGATGTATCGGCCAGTTCCAGCAACGCCCGGGCCGCGCTTTCATCGGTGATCAGCGTGTTGCAGCCGATGCGCTTGATCGTGGCGCGGATGGCGATGGCGCGATGGGCGCCGCCGGAGGAGAGCACGATGTGCTTGGCCTCCTTCAGCGTATCGAGATCGACGGACATGACGCGCCGATTGATCGAGTGGTCGACCGAATTGCCGTCCTTGTCGAGGAAGTTGAACATCGTGTCGCAGACGCAGCCGGCATCGATCAGTTCCCGCAGCTCCGCCTTCGAGATCCAGCCCTCCGACAGCGAGGTCGAATGCGGGCCGATATCGCCGCAGCTGACGATGGCGAGATCAAGGTTCTCGGCCAGACGATAGATCGTGTCCAACCCGCATTTTTCGATCAGATTGCGCTTGGTCTCGATGGAATCGACGAGAAGCGGCGCCAGGAACATATAACATTCGGCGCCGAGCTGATTGGCCAGCCGCCATGTGTAATCGATCGGGTTCGTCTGGTGCACGGCGACGATGCCGCCGAGCAGCGAAACGACCTTGCAATTGGCGCGGCGCGGCGGTCGGAAGCTCGACAGCGAGGCGGTCATGGTGCGGCCCCAGCCGACGCCGATGGTATAGTCGTCGGGGATGGCTTCGGAGAGGAACTGGCCAAGCGCCAGGCCGACATTCCTCGCCAGAGAATTGACGTCGCCATGGATCGATGCCGGCACCACGATCGCCTCGTCGAGGCCGTAGGCGCGCTCCAGCTTCACCGCGAGTTCGACGCAGTCGCCGATCGAATCGTTGATCCAGATCTGCACTTCGCTGCGTTTCATCGCCTCGTCGAGCAGGCGGATGACGGTGGTGCGGCTGATGCCGAGCTGTTCGGCGACGTCCTTCTGGGTCAGTCCCTCATTGTAATAGAGCCATGCCGCCCTCAGCCGCAGCGAGGATGCCTCGGAATAGGCCGTATGCGTGCCGCGTTTGAGTTTGACCACATTTCCTCCAGCCGAATTCCCGGCCCTAAATCCCTTTTGGGATCAACGGCTGTCACGGCGCGTTTGTTGAGGGGATAATGACGGGTGTGACACTTATGTCAATTGAAATGCACAAATGTCCTTGACTTTCCCTTAGGCGAACGGCGATAGTCCTGGCGACACGAAGTCGTTCTGTCCGTCCGAGGAGGACATAGTGCGGGCATGCCGAAAGTCACGACCGGCCTTCCAGCCGCAGGCGTTGTCTGCGTTCGAGCGGGCGTTTGTCCGCGGGAACACCGCCACTGTCCTTTACGTTTATGATTCAGCCGTGACAGATGCGCGGATTTTCGCCTGCAGCATGCAAACTACCTGTCGGTAGATCACCTTTGCCGGGCGGAACTCGCACCGGTCGCAGCCCAAGTTCAACAAGGATTATTGACCATGACATCCAAGCTTGACCAACTCCGCGAGATTACCACCGTCGTCGCCGATACCGGCGACATCGAAGCCGTCGCCCGCCTGAAGCCCGTGGATTGCACGACCAACCCGAGCATCGTGCTGAAGGCATTGGGCACGCCGATGTTTGCCGACGCCATCAAGGAAGCCGTCGCCTGGGGCAAGAAGCAGGGCGGCAATCCCGAAGCCGTGTCTGCAGCCGTTGCCGACCGCCTCGCCATCTCCGTCGGCGCAGCACTTGTGAAGCTCGTCCCGGGCCGTGTTTCGACCGAAGTCGATGCCGATCTTTCCTTCGATACCGAAGCTTCGCTTGCCAAGGCGCGCGCAATCATCGCCGCTTACAAGGATCGCGGCATCGATCAGGACCGTATCCTCATCAAGCTCGCTTCCACCTGGGAAGGCATCCGCGCCGCCGAAGTGCTGCAGAAGGAAGGCATCGACTGCAACCTGACGCTTCTCTTCAGCAAGGCCCAGGCGATCGCCTGCGCCGACGCCAAGGTGTTTCTGATCTCGCCCTTCGTCGGTCGCATCCTCGACTGGTACAAGAAATCGACAGGCAAGGACTTCACCGCTGAGGAAGATCCGGGCGTCATCTCCGTCCGTGATATCTACAACTACTACAAGGCGAACGACATCAAGACGATTGTCATGGGTGCCTCCTTCCGCAGCGCCGGCGAAATCGAAGCCCTTGCCGGCTGCGACCGTCTGACCATCAGCCCGAACCTGCTCGACGAGCTCGCCAAGGATGAAGGCAAGCTGGAGCGCAAGCTCTCGCCGAACAGCAGCAAGCCGGATCCGAAGGTCTCGGTCGATGAGAAGACCTTCCGCTGGATGATGAACGAAGACGCGATGGCGACGGAAAAACTCGCCGAAGGCATTCGCGCCTTCGCCAAGGACCTGACGACGCTGCGCACCATGGTGCAGAAGGAACTGCAGCTCGCCGCCGCCTGACACGGCACGGCAAACAATCGGAGGCGCGGCTGCCGCTGGCAGGCGCGCCTTTTTCGTGCTGTTATCAAGGGCATATGCTGTCGGAGACCGATATGGCGGATGAGGAACGGGCAAATTCGCTTGCGGCATTTGCCTATAGGCATGCGAGCTTCATCATCGCCGTTGTTGCCGGACTCGTGGGCTTCCTGGCCGCGACCTCGCGCGACGTCAGCGCCGGTAACATCTTGTTCGGCTGGAATGTCAGCGCCGGCATTTTTGTCGCGCTCAGCTGGCGCAAGATGCTGCGGGCGACCGTTGAAGGCATCCGGAAACGCTCCGCGGATCTCGATTTTTCCGACACTGTCTTGCTGGCTCTTTCGATCGGCGCTGCAATTGCCAGCATTGCGGGCATCGGCATCGAGCTTCATTCGATCAAGGAGGCCGCACCTGACGTCGCGCTGGCGCGGGCGGGTGCGGCGGTCCTGACGATCCTGATCTCCTGGATCTTCCTGCATACGCTTTTCACCATCCACTATGCGCATTATTTCTATGGCGGGGCGGACGAGGAGGGCGGTCTCAAATTTCCGGACGGGATCGAGGAGCCCGGCTACTGGGACTTCCTCTATTTCTCCTTCACCATCGGCGTGGCCGCCCAGACGGCGGATGTCGCGGTCAGTTCGACCAGCATGCGCAAGCTGACGCTGCTGCATGCCGTGCTGTCGTTCCTGTTCAACACGACGATTCTGGCGCTGGCGATCAATGTCGGGGCAAGCCTGCTTTAACCCCTTGCCGCCTTCCTGAAGAACGCCTCGAACTCGGCCAGGTCGCCGGCGGCGACATCCGAAATCGCTGAGAAAACGAGGCCGCCATCCGACCATTGCTCCATATTGTAGCCGTCATGCACGGCTGTCGTCTCTGCGGCCGATCCTGCGGGCCAAACGAACAGGTTGATGACATGGCCGTGGCGCCGGTAGACGAGGGCCGCAACGGCGCGACCACCGAGATAGTCGACACGCCCGCCGATCAGCGGAAAGCCGTCCTTGGAGAGGTCGCTGACCGGCGGCGAAAAATCGAGCTTGCCGTTGAACCATGGTTTTACCGTATGCTGATCCGAGGTCAGCACGTCGGTCAGATGGTCGGCCATCATCGACCTGATATGGCTTGAAAGGATCTGTTCCTGCAGAAGTGCGGTCTGAGACGGCGCGTTGACGAACAGGAAGGCGCCGGTCGCCAACGCCGCGAGTGAAGGAACGAAGCTCCATTGCCGGATGAAAACCAGGGCGCGGCGCCAGCCGGGCACCTGGCGTGGCAACGGCAGGCCGGATGTCGTCGCCTGTTCAAACGACAGCATCGACAGGACATGTGAACGCAGCGCTTCGGACGGTCGCCATTTGACGCCATCTTGATCGATGATCTCTCTCACCGCCTGAACCCTTTCCATCTCCGTCCTGCAATCCGTACAGGTAGCAAGATGATCCTCGAATTGTGCTGCGTGGAGCGAATCGAGTTCGCCATCGACAAAGCCATGCAGCATGACACGCCATTCCGGGCAGCCTTTCTGGTGTGCGTCGCTCATCCTGCAGTCTCGCCTTTGTCGCATGCGTGCCAAGCTTCACCAAATTCACGCCGCGCCCTTGCAAGCCGTGACATGACGGTGCCAATCGGCGCGTCGATGATTTCTGCGATCTGCCGGTAGGAGAGATCCTCAAGCTCCCGCAAGACGAGGATTTCCCGCATTGGCTCGGGGAGCCGGCTAATAACAGCGCGCACGCGCTGCTGTTCGCTTCGCCGGATCGTCGCCGCCTCTGGCGAATCCTCTTCCGAGGCGATCTCGTTCTCACCTGTTTCGTCGTCGTCGCCATCACTCAGATGCCGCTCGAACCGCGCCTTGCGGCGATCCTGCAGGCGCCAGGCATGGCAGCAGTTCCTCACGATGGCAAAGAGCCAGGCGCGCGGGTCGCCACCGCGATAGCTATCGAAGTTGCGGAAAGCACGCAGGAATGCATCCTGGACGATATCTTGTGCCGCATCCGCGTCGCGGCTGAGGAACCGGGCAAAATTATAGGCAGCGTCAAGGTGCGGAACGATCATGTTCTGAAAGCGCTGCATGAGTTCATGCTGCGCGGTTATATCGGCCGTCGAAGCAACCCGCTCGCCGCTCGACTTTGCCGAGACCATGGAGTGGAACAACCGTGCTGCGCTGTCGAAAAGCACGGCCAGCGGCGATGGTCGAAGACGGTCCTTCCAATGTCGCCACGCCAGCGGCAACCACGCGTTTGATCCGATGGGATAGGTGATCTGAGCGTTTGTCATCATCCTCCCTGCCTCAATAGTAGCCGAATTTAAGAGCGAGATCCGCAGGCGTGGAGTGCGGTCCCTTGCCGTCTAGACCGACTGGCACCCAGTTTTATTCCAACCGAAGCCAATTTATTTGCACGTGGCCGGGTAGCCGGCCGGCGGACGATAGAAATGACGATGTCTTTTCAAGCGCTTGAATAAATAGTGCCCGAGATCGGGAATAAGCGCCTCAGGCTGGCGATCTAGTTCGTCAGCGAGGGCATCCGAACAATTGCGGTCCTCGCCAGCTGAAATCTCATCGACAAGAGGAGGCATATCCATGTTTACCATGTCACGTCGCGCCGTCCTTGGATCGGCTGCCGCGGCGGCTGCATTCGGGCTGTCGTCGAAGCTCGAATTCGTCGGGCCGGCGCTCGCTGCAACAACGCTGGAGCCGACCGTCGGCTTCTACAAATATCAGGTCGGCGATGTCGAGGTCACGGCGGTCTACGACGGAATCTGGAAAAAACCGCATGACCCGACCTTCATCAAGAATGCCTCGATCGAGGATACCAAGGAAGCGCTTTCCAAGGCAGGGCTTACGACCGAATTCATGCCGATCCCGCTGACGGTGGTCGTCCTGAAATTCGGCAACCGGCTGATCATGATGGATGCCGGCTCGGGCGTCGGTCAATGGCAGGCAAATGCCACACATCTGCCGGCGAATATGGCAGCCGCCGGCATCGATTATAAGAGGATCGACACGATCATGCTCTCGCATTTCCACCCGGATCACGTCTGGGGATTGATGGAAAAGGGAACGAACGATCCCGTCTTTCCGAACGCCGAACTCATCGTCAATGCCATCGAATATAACTGGTGGACGGAACCTGGCCGGGTCGAGAAACTTGCGGAAGGCCGCAGGCCAGCCGGCAAACGCCTCGCTGAAGTCTTCCCGAAATGGAAGAACTGGAAGCTGGTGGACGATGGTGCCGAGGTTGCGCCCGGAGTTCGGCTGCTTGCAGCGCCAGGCCATACACCGGGTCATTCGACCTATCTTGTCGCCTCCGGCAGCAAGCAACTGCTTGTCTCGGCCGATATCATGTACGTGCCGGCGCTGCTTGCGCCGCACCCCGACTGGCAGGGCAGTTATGATCAGGATGGGCCGGCGGCTATCGACACGCGCCGCCGCCTCATCGACCGCATCATTGCCGACAATATCGCCATTTGCGGCTCGCATTTCCCCTTCCCCGGCTCGGGCACCTTCGTCAAGGACGGAAGCGTCTACGGCTTTACGCCGACAGTCCAGGCCTGAAAGGCCGAATGGAGATCATCATGATGAAATATCTTATTCTCGGGTTCATCTGGCTCTGCGCCATATCCGCCGGTTTTTCCGCGGTGACGGCGCTTCCCGCTTTTGCTGTCGATAATATGCAATCGACGGACGTTCCCGATTTGACGTCGGTGCGCGCCAAGATCGATGCCAAGGATTATGCCGGCGCCCTGGTGGAGCTTCGCGGTCTTGCCGAAGACAACCAACAGGCCGATGTCTATAATCTCATGGGCTATACGCTGCGCAAGACCGGCGACTACAGAACGTCGCTGACCTACTACACCAAAGCACTTGAGCTTCAACCCGATCACAAGGCTGCGCGTGAATATCTCGGCGAACTCTATGTCGAAACGGGCGAGATGGCGAAGGCGGAGGAGCAGGTATCATCGCTGAAGCAGCTTTGCCCAAGCGGCTGCGAAGAACTCGAAGACCTGCAAAAGGCCATCGCTGCCAAAGGTGGTAACTGACGAGTACGTGAACGCAAGAACAGGCGGAAAAGCCGCCTGTTCTCTGCAAATCGGAGGGTGTGATGGATAGCGCCTCAAGCCGGTCTGAACTGGCCGATTTCATTCTTCTCCTGGGCAGGCTGCTCCTGTCGCTGATCTTCCTGCATGAAGGTTCGGTGCTCGCATCAGATATCAGCGCGACCGTCGACACTTTCGCAAGACTGGGGCTTGCCGCGCCGGTCGCATTTGCTGTCATAGCACTTCAGCTCGGCGCCGGCCTTTCCGTTGCCGCGGGTTTCCTCGGCCGGCTTGGCGCATTGGCGCTGGGCTTCTTCTGCTTGGCGACCGCCTTGCTCTTTCACACGAATTTTGACAGCCAGAACGAGCTCCTGCATTTCGAGAAGGATCTGGCGATTGCCGGCGGCATGTTCGTCCTGGTGGCTTCGGGGGCGGGGTCGATATCGATCGACAGGCTGCTGAGAAAGCGGGCAGACCGAATGCATCCCTGGCTGAGGGCGGTGTTGTCGTGATGCGAGCGAGTTTTATCGCCTTCGAGGGCGAGCGCCGTGAACGCCCCGGCGCAATAAAATCGAACAAAACCGAACAAACCGAAGCGTCGATGCGCGCTAGACTTCCGGCGACAGGTCAGGAGTGCAGCCATGACGTCTTATGTGCAAAGCAAACAGCAAAAACCGATTCTCGTCTTTCTCGCAAAAGGCGCCGCCGGCGACATCGTCTCGCAACTGAATGCGAACGGGCATGTCGCAACGGCCGTATCCTCGGTGCCGGAGCTCTTCGATGCGCTGCGGTCGGATCGATATTCCGTCGCGGTAACGATGCGATCGGATATCGATATGATCCGGAAGATCAAGACGATACCGGTCGTCAATATCGAGGTGTTCTTCCATTCCGTCCAATCGACTGCAAAGTCTGTTTGCTCTTCGAAGGAATTCGACAGCGACGCGTTTCTGAGAAGGGTCGGTGTGCTGACCGAAGCAAGGACGAACAGGATTTCTGCGGTGCAGACGACCCCGGCGGTCGGTGAGGCAGCAATGGCAGGCGCGGCGAAGGCATCCCGCTGGCGCGCTGCCACATCGCTTCTTCTCAGCCGCCGTGCCGCGCCCAGTGCTGGAAGGGCCGATTAGCGTGGCGGCATTCCCATCGCCGACAGACCGGTCTTTGCCGGACCCAGATGATCCGGTCCGGTCTCTTCGCCCGCCCGCCCCGCGTCTTTCCGGATTGCGTCGGCTTGAAAGCGTCATTCCGAAGCCGGAAATTTTTACGTGGTGCGGGTGTCTTTTCATGTTCCAGCTGCTGGGGGCGGCCGCGGCAAGCGGGTATATCATCACGGCATTGTTTCTGTTCGTGGCGATCGGCCGGCTGATCAGAAACGCTCTCCATACGCTCATGGCACGGCTCCCCAAGCGCTCGGCTTTGAAACATTATACGATGGCGGCCATCTCTTTGATGTTCTTTTGCCTGCTGGTCATTCGCATGTGTTTCATCGCCACCGTCATCATCGATAGCGCGATCGGAGGTCATGATATGAAAATCAGCGGCGATCCGGAAAGCCAGTTTTGAGCGGGCGGTTGCCCGCAACATATCGCAACATTATGAAATGTAGCATTGCACGATCGTTGATATCCTGAAGGCGGAGCCCTGTCGGCGCGGTGAAATGTGATAGTTGCGCGCCGAGATATCTTCCGGCACGAGTGAACGACGATGGCGTATGAAATGGCAGTTCCCAATCAGGCTCATATTCTCATCGTCGAAGACGATCCCGCAATCGCCGATATGCTGGTCGACCTTGTTCGAACCGGCGGCTTTGCGGCCTCATCGGTGGAGACCGGAGCGGCGATGGATCGAATGATGGCGCGCCAGCAATTCGATCTCATCGTTCTCGATGCGATGTTGCCGGGTGAGGACGGCTTCAGCATCTGCAGGCGGCTGCGCGCCTCGGGCTCCGTGCCGATCCTGATGCTGACGGCGCTCCAGGAGGATATCGATCGCATTCTGGGACTGGAGCTCGGAGCCGACGACTATGTCACAAAACCATTCAACTCCCGCGAACTGCTCGCTCGGATCAAAACCATTCTCCGGAGAGCATCATATGCTCATCATCATGAGGAAGCGCTTGGCCCCATGACCTTCTCGGGATGGCGCATCGATCCCAAAAGCCGTCAACTCCTCGATGCGGACGGAGCCCAGGTTTCGATGACCACCGCGGAGTTCGATCTCCTCCTGGCATTCTGCTGCAATCCGAACAAGGTTTTGACGCGCGAACAGCTCCTGTCGATGACACACGCCGGATCGGCGGGGCCGGTGGAGCGCAGCATCGACGCCCACATCAGCCGGGTCAGGCAAAAGATAGAGCCAAATCTGAAAGACCCGACATTCATCAAGACGGTGCGGCTGGGGGGCTATCTTTTCGCATCCAAGGTAGAGCGCCTCTCGTGAGAAATTTTCGGCGAGCTTCGATCCAAAACCAGATCCTCATCCTGGCAACGCTTCTTGTCGTCCTCGTTTCCATCGTGGCGACGGCTATGGAGCCATTTATCTACGGCCGCCATGATCGCGGGTTTCAAAACGGCCTGTTTGCTGCCAGAGCGGCGATCATCGCGGAGCAATTTGCGCAGGCAGGTTCCGTGCAGGACGAAGACGCTGTCCTGAAGAGAGCTGCGGCGCTCGGCGTTGCGGTCGAAAGGGCGTCCCTGGATCGGCTTCACGCAGGAGAACAACTGGTATCTCCCCGCGACCTCGTGGCGCGCATCGACGCGATGCTCGCCGACAATGCTTTCACGGCATTTCATCGCTTCGTCATGGGTCAATCGCACCCAGACCTTCTGACTGTCGGAATTGACGATACGCGTGCCCTCATCTTTCAACTGCCGATCTTTCCCGGCTATTTGTGGTTTGCTCCTGCAGCGGCAAGCGGATTTTTGAAGATCGTCATTCCTTTGGTGCTGCTTGCATATTTCAGCAGCTGGCTGATGACCAAACCTCTGAGACTTTTTGCTGCCGCTGCAAAGCAAGCGAGTGCGGAAGGCAGTTTGGAAAAGCCTTTCGAACCGGATGGCGCAGCCGAGATCCGAAGCCTGGCGGAATCACTCAACGTCATGAGCGATCGGATCCAGAGCATGTCGGAGGATCGCACAAGAATGCTGAGTGGCGTGGGTCATGATCTGAGAACCCCGCTGACGCGGTTGCGGATGCGGGCCGAGCGTTCCGCGGAGCCCGAACTTCGCAGCCTGATGCTGGCCGATATCGCCACCTTGAATTTCATGATCGACGACTGCCTGGCCTATTTCAAAGATCCATCGGTGAGGGCGGTCGATCGGAAGGTCGATATCTCGAGCCTGCTGCAGACGATCGCGACCGATTTTTCCGACACCGGCATCGATGTGCGGTTCACCGGGCCACGACGGCTGGCCTTTATCTGCAAGCCTCAGGCATTGAGCCGCGCGATTGCGAATTTGGTGGAGAATGCGTCCCGTTACGCTACGCAGGTCGAAATCGGCTTGGAACGTCACGATGACGGCGGGATCAAAATAAGGGTCAGCGACAACGGTCCCGGCTTGACGGATGAGCTTAAGGCGAAGGTTTTGGAGCCATTCTTCAAAGCGGATAAATCGCGACAGTTCAGCGCGGGAGGTGGATCTGGGCTTGGGCTTGGTCTTCCGATCGCCAAAGGGATCATCACCAAAGCACACAACGGACAATTGACATTGTTGGACGGGAAGCCGAGCGGTTTGGTCGTCGTGATCGACCTTCCCGCCGTTCAGGCGGCGCAGACCGACGGACTGCCGGCGGTTCCGTCATTGCATTGACTGCCTGGCGAGGCCTCACGGCGCGAACATTTCCGCATATTATAGCAAACACAGCAATATTCGAATTCCCTAAAACCGGTCCAGCAGATCCGATGCCGTTCGGCATGTCCACAGCTGGAGCCCAATCCTTGATCAAAAATTTGAACGTCGGTGCCGCGCTTTTCGCCTGCTTGAGTGTTGCCGCCTGCACGACCCCTGACCCCACGGTTTATGCCGGACTTGCTTCGGCATCGCAGCTTCAGCCGAATACGGCTGATAAAACCGGCCGCGTGCCCTATCGCTATCAGACGAATGTCGACTGGCGCCGATACACCAGGATCATCGTCGATCCCGTTACAGTCTATAAAGGCTCCGACAGTCAGTTCGGCAAATTCCCCGAAAAGGATAAGGTCCTGCTGGCCGACTACATGCAGGACCAGTTCACGGAAAAATTGAAGACGCGCTTTGCGATCGTCGGCACGGCGGCTCCGGCCACTCTCAGATTGCATCTGACGCTGACCGGCGCAAAGGCGACGACTGCGGTTCTCGGGACTGTCACACGCATCGATGTCGCAGGCGGATTATACAACACCGTCCAAGCTGTGCGCGGCCGCGAAGGCTCGATGACCGGTTCGGTGAATTATGCCGTAGAGATCTACGATGCCGCGAGCAATCGCCTCCTGTCGTCATACGTGACCAAGCAATATCCCAATGCGATGAATATCGGCGCGAGCTTCACGGCGATGGATGCCTCCATGGTGGGCGTCCGCAAAGGCGCCGACGCCCTGCTGGCCGAGTTGAAATAGGCGAGTATCAAAGAACCTGCGTTTCCGCTCACAAGATCGCCTGCCCGGCCAACAATGCAAGGACGAGGAAGATCAGGAAGATCACCAGCGCGATGCCGAAGAGAACGCGGGCGATGGTGGCGGTGGCCGCGGAGACCCCGGAAAAACCGAAGAAGCCGGCGATGATCGAAATGACGAAAAATATCAGAGCCCATTTCAGCATGGCAACATCCTTTGCGTTTGCTGGAATACGCGGCAGCCGGGAAATTGTTCCAGATCGCTTGCGATAGAGATTGCGTTGTTGGTGCCGCCAAAGCGAACATCAACGTGCGAATCTTCGGCTTGATCCCCTCAGTGCTGGTGGGCTGCGTCGAATTTTGTCGCCTGGCTGAGATGGATGGGTACACGATCCGGAGCGCGCAATTGCCGGCGCTTTGCAGCCACACAGCCTGCGCCTCTCCAGATCCTGCCTTTTTCGCCGCTCAGCCGTGATTGATCATCACGTGGCGCACCGCGGTATAATCCTCCAGCGCGTACGCGGACATATCCTTGCCGTAGCCCGACTGTTTGAGGCCGCCATGCGGCATCTCGTTGGCCAGCATGAAATGCGTGTTGATCCAGGTGCAGCCATATTGCAACCGGGCGGCGGTCTTCATGCCGCGGCCGATATCCTTGGTCCAGACGGAGGAAGCCAGGCCGTAATCGCTGTCGTTTGCCCAGGCAATGGCATCGTCAGTATCGGAAAAGCGGGTGACCGAGACGACCGGGCCGAAGACCTCGCGGCGGACGATCTCGTCGTCCTGCAGGGCGCCTGCTATGACGGTCGGGGTGAAGAAGAAGCCCTTGTCGCCGGAGACCTTGCCGCCAGTGGTGATCTCCATGTGCTTGTGTTCGGAAGCGCGGGCGACGAAGCTTTCGACGCGTTCGCGCTGGCGTCTGGAGATCAGCGGGCCGATTTCGTTTTCGGTATCGTCGGCCTGGTTGAAGCGGATGCTTGCGACGGCAGAGGAGAGATCGGCGACGAAATTGTCGTAGACCCTGGCGTCGGCATAGATACGGCAGGCGGCCGTGCAGTCCTGGCCGGCATTGTAATAGCCGAAGGTGCGGATGCCTGACACGACGGCGTCGATATCGGCATCGTCGAAGACGATGACCGGGGCCTTGCCGCCGAGTTCCAGGTGGGTGCGCTTGACCGTCTTGGCGGCGGCCTGCAGCACCTTCTTGCCGGTGGCGATATCGCCGGTGATCGAGACCATGCCGATCTTGGCATGGTTGATCAGCGCGTTGCCGACGCTTTCGCCGCGGCCGAGAATGACGTTGACGACGCCTTCGGGCAGGATGTCGGAGAGCAGTTTCGCCATCTTCAGCGACGTCAGCGGCGTCTGCTCCGAGGGCTTGAAGACGACGGTATTGCCGCCGGCGATCGCCGGCGCCAGCTTCCAGGCCATCATCATCAGCGGATAGTTCCACGGCGCAATCGAGCCGACAATGCCGATTGGATCGCGCCGGATCATCGAGGTGTGGCCGGGCAGATATTCGCCGGCGGCCGGTGCGTGCAGGTTGCGCACGGCGCCCGCGAAGAAGCGATAACAATCGACGATCGCCGGGATTTCGTCGTTCAGCACCGCATTGATCGGCTTGCCGCAGTTCAGCGCTTCAAGCGCGGCGAAACCAGCCGCATCCTTCTCGATCGCGTCGGCGATCTTCAGCAGGTAACCGGAACGTTCGCCCGGTGTCGTCTGCGACCAGCTCCTGAAGGCTTTTTCGGCGGCATCGACGGCGGCATCGACCTGAGAAAGCGAGGCCTCGGGAAGGTCGATGACCGTCTCGCCGGTCTTCGGGTTCAGGATATGCTCTTCCGTCTCCGTGCCTTTTTCGAAACGGGACCCGATCAGCATCTGGATATCCATGAATGTTCTCCCTGTTATTTGCCGGCACCGGCGATCTGGTCGCCGTCGCGGGTGAGGTAATAGGCTGCCAGGATCGGCAGGAAGGTGACGAGCACCACGACCATGGCGACCACATTGGTGACCGGGCGCTGGCGCGGGCGGATGAGTTCTTCGAGCATCCAGATCGGCAAGGTCGATTGCTGGCCGCCGGTGAAGGTGGTGACGATGACTTCGTCGAAGGACAAGGCGAAAGCCAGCATGCCGCCGGCGAGAAGTGCTGTGCCGATATTCGGCAGGATGATATGACGGAAGGTCTGGAAGCCATCGGCGCCAAGGTCCATCGAGGCCTCGATCAGCGAGCCGGAGGTGCGGCGGAAGCGGGCGACCGCATTGTTGTAGACGACGACCACGCAGAAGGTGGCGTGGCCGAGCACGATCGTCCAGACCGAGAACGGAATGTCGAACAGACTGAAGGCGGAGCGCAGCGCAATGCCGGTGATGATGCCGGGAAGCGCGATCGGCAGGATGACCAGCAGCGAGATTGCTTCGCGGCCGAAGAATTTCGTCTGGCTGACCGCGGCCGCGCAGAGCGTGCCGAGGACGAGCGCGATCGCGGTGGCGATGACGGCGACCTGCACGGAAAGGCCGAGCGCCGACCAGACATCGGGCCGGTTCCAGGCAACGCTGAACCATTGCAGTGTCAGGCCGGGCGGCGGCCATTGATAGCTCTTCTCCTCCGTCGTGAAGGCATAGACGAAGATCAGCAGGATCGGCAGGTGCAGGAAGAGCAGGCCGCCGGCGGCGGCGATCTTCAGCGGCAGCGGCGATGTCTTGAGGTCATAGCGCATCGAAGGCCCCCAGTCTTTTGGCGAGCGACAGATAGAGCGCCATGATGACGATCGGCACGACGGAGAAGGCGGCCGCAAGCGGCACGTTGCCGGCCGTTCCCTGCTGGGCATAGACGGCTTGGCCGATGAACAGCCTGGACGAGCCGATGATCTGCGGAATGATGTAATCGCCCAAGGTTAACGAGAAAGTGAAGATCGAGCCGGCGACGATGCCGGGGAGGGCCAAGGGCAGCAGCACGGTGCGGAAGGTCTGGCGCGGTGTGGCGCCGAGATCGGCCGAGGCCTCGATCAGATTGCCGGGCACGCGCTCGAGGGCCGCCTGCGTCGGCAGGATCATGTAAGGCAACCAGACATAGACGAAGACGATGAAGGTGCCGAGGTAGCTCACCGAGAGCGAATTGCCGCCGACGACAGGCAGATTGAGGATGCCGTCGAGCAGCCAGGAGAGATGGAGCTTTTCGAAGATCCAGGTGAGGATGCCTTCCTTGGCGAGGATCAGCTTCCAGGCGTAGATCTTGACGAGATAGCTCGACCAGAGCGGCAGCATGACGCCGAGATAGAAGAGCACCTTCCATTTGCCTTGCGCATAACGGGCCGCGTAATAGGCGATCGGGAAGGCGATCAGCGCCGAAGCGACAGTGACCAGCGCTGCCATGACGACGGTGCGGATGATGATGTCAAAATTCGTCGGGCTCAAAAGCTGGGCATAGGTCGAGAGCGTGAATTCGTAATTCACCAGCCCGGAGAAATCGTCGATCGAGAAGAAGCTCTGCAGAAGCAGGGCGATCAGCGAGCCGATATAGATGATGCCGAGCCAGAGCAGCGGCGGCGTCAGCATCAGGAAGAGCAGGAGCTTCGGGTGACGCCAGAAGGCATCCGACATCCGGCCGAAAAACCCGCTACGCCCCGGAAGTATCGATGTCTTGCCGTCTGACATGGTGAGCGCCGTCATGCCGCATCGTCCATGTAGTGGATATCGGCCGGCTGCCAGGCAAGCCGGATACCGGCGCCGACATCAGGCACAGGCGCGCCCGCCGGCAGCGTGACATGCAGCCGGCTGCCCCTGAGATCGACGCTGAGGCGGGTGGCCGCGCCGAGGAAGCTTGCATTTTCGACCGTCGCCTCGATACCGTCGCTGGCCAGCCGGATCGCTTCGGGGCGCAGGCTTGCCCAGCGTTTGTCGCCGCCGAGCGCGGCCATCAGATCGGGGGCGATGACGTTGGAGGAGCCGACGAAGTCGGCGACGAAACGGGTCTTCGGGCGGCGGTAGATATCCTGCGGCGTGCCTTGCTGGACGATGTTGCCATTGTTGAAGACGGCGACGCGATCGGCCATGGACAGCGCCTCGCCCTGATCATGGGTGACGAAGACGAAGGTGATGCCGAGCGCGCGCTGCAGGCTCTTCAATTCTTCCTGCATCTGCTCGCGCAGCTTCAGGTCGAGCGCGCCGAGCGGCTCGTCGAGCAGCAGCACCTTCGGCTTGTTGACGAGCGCGCGGGCGAGCGCCACGCGCTGGCGCTGGCCGCCGGATAATTGACCTGGCCGGCGGGCGCCGTAGCCCGGCAGTTTGACGAGTTCGAGGGCATCGCCCGCAGCCTTCATCCGTTCGGCCTTGCCGATGCCCTTGACCATCAGCCCGTAGGCGACATTGTCGAGGATGTTGAGATGGGGGAAGAGCGCGTAGTCCTGGAACACGGTGTTGACGTTGCGCCGATAGGGCGGAACGCCGTCGGCGGTCTCGCCGAAGATCTGGATATGGCCTGATGTCGGCTGCTCGAAGCCGGCGATCAATCGCAGGCACGTCGTCTTGCCGGAACCGGACGGACCGAGCATGGCAAAGAATTCGCCCGGCGCGATTTCGAGATCGACGCCGTCGACGGCGCGAACTTGGCCGAAATGGCGCGATACCTGCTGGAAACGGACGGCTGACGTCATGGGGGCTCCGGGTCTTCTATTCTCAGAGGGCTTGGTCTTGGCGACTGAAAACCCCGCCCCAAACCCCTCCCCACAAGGGGGAGGGGCTTAACCTGCCGTACCCCTTCGCAAATACCTTGGTGTTTCGGCAGGATTCGGCGGTGCCACTCTTAGCCCACTCCCCCTTGTGGGGAGGATTGGGGAGGGGATTTTACGCATAGGAGCGGATCGGCTTACCTTCCGCCGATCACGCCGATATAATCCGACACCCAGCGATGATAGGGCACGCATTCGCTTTGCGTGGCGCATTTGGCGACCGGGGTCTTCCAGAACTTGATCTTGTCGAAATGATCGAAGCCGTTGGTGGCGCAGCCGGCATCACCCATCAGTTCGTTGCCCTTGCAGGCGGCGGGAACGGAGGGCACGGCGCCGAACCAGGCGGCGGCGTCGCCCTGGACTTTGGCCTTCAGCGAATGTTCCATCCACATATAGGCGCAGTTCGGATGTTCGCTGTCGGCATGCAGCATGGTGGTGTCGGCCCAGCCGGTGACGCCTTCATCCGGGAAGGTGGAGGCGATCTTCTGCTTGTCGGCCTGCAGCAGGTTGACCTGGAAGGGCCAGGAGCCGGAGGCGACGACACCTTCGTTTTTGAAGTCGTCGATCTGGATCATCGCGTCGTGCCAGTAGCGGGAGACCAGCTTGCGCTGGCCGCGCAGCAGGTCGAGGGCGGCCTTGTACTGATCCTCATTCAGTTCGTAGGGATCCTTGATGCCGAGATCCGGCTTGTGGGCCATCAGATACATGGCCGCATCGGCAATATAGATCGCCCCGTCATAGGCCTGGACGCGGCCCTTGTTCGACTTGCCGTCAGGCAGCGTCTGCTCCTCGAAGACGACGTTCCAGCTGGTCGGCGCCTTGTCCTTGAAGGCATCGGTATTGTACATCAGCACATTCGGCCCCCAGAGGTAGGGCACGCCGTAGTGCACGCCGCCGACCGTATACCACGGGCCGTTCTGCAGGCGCTGGTCGACGGTCTTGAAGCTCGGGATCAGATCGGTGTTGATCGGCTGGACGCGCTTGCCGGCGATGAGGCGCAGCGATGCGTCGCCCGATGCGGTGACGAGGTCGAAGCCGCCCTCGTTCATCAGCGACACCATTTCATCCGAGGTGGCGGCGGTCTTGACGGAAACCTTGCAGCCGGTCTCCTTTTCGAAATCGGTGACCCAGTCGTAGTTCTTGTCGGTTTCGCCGCGTTCGATATAGCCGGCCCAGGCAACGATGCTGACGGCGCCTTCGCCCTTGCCCAACGTCTTCAGCGGTTCGGCGGCGATCACCTGCGTCGCGAAGCTCAGGCAGGCGAGCGCTACCGTGCAGGATTTCAAGCGATTGGTCATCATCCGTCTCCCGGTCTGGTGCCACTTTCCGTGGCGGTTTGTTCCCGCTCAACAAGGTGACGCGAAAATGCCGCTTTCGCAAATTCATTTATCAGAAGGGTGTTATCGGAAATTCCGATATCAGCGGATGCGGCCGGACCGGAGACTTTCGGCGATGCCGACAAAATCGCGGGCCGCCTGCGGCAGGCTGGAGCCCTTGCGCCAGACCATGCCGACCTGGACGACCGGCAGCGACCCGGAGACGTCGCGGCTCTCGATGCGGTCGCCTTCGAGCGACCAGGGGCGATAGACGAGATCGGGCAGCAGCGCCACGCCGGCGCCGGTTGCCACCAGGCTGCGCACCGCTTCGACCGAGCGGGTGCGGAAGGCAACATGCGGGCGGGCGCCGAGTGCGGAGAGCAGCTTGCCGGTATTCTCCTCGATTTCGTCGACCGTCAGCATGATCAGCGGTTCACGCGCGATATCGGCGACCGAGATGATGTCGGCCGATACCAGCGGATGGCCCATCGGCAGCCAAAGCCGGTAGGGCGAGGTTTCGAGGATCTCGGCCTGCAGCGCCATGCGGTCACGCAGGTTCGATATCACCATGACGGCGACATCGAGTTCGCCGCCGACCAGGAGGTGTTCGAGATAACCGCCATTGTCCTCGATGGCGCTGACTTCGATGCCCGGACAGGCGCGGCGATATCGCGCCAGGAGATCGGAGAGCACGTAGCCGGCGACGAGCGAGGTGACGCCGATGTTCAGGGTGCCTGAGAGGGCGCTCTGCTGGCCGGAGAAGCTGGTGCGCGCATCGGAGACGGAGGCGAGGATCTTCGTGGCGTGGCGCAGGAACTGGTGGCCGTTATGAGTGATCGTCAGGCCGCGCGGGTGGCGCTCGAACAGCGCGACGCCAAGGTCGGTTTCGAGCTCTTTCAACGCCTCCGTCACCGAGGATTGCGAGATCGAGAGGTTCTGTGCGGCGCGCGTCACCGACCCTTGTTCGGCGACAGCGACGAAATACTGGATCTGGCGAAGCGTGAAGGCCATCAGCGTTTAGAGCATGGCGGAACAGGCCCTGGCAAGCGGCTGAAAAAAGCGGACCTTTTTTGGTGTTTTCTCAAAAGGGCGCAGGCTTCGCGCGCCCACTTAAACATTCGGAAACGTGATTTCCTTAACGTTCTCAGCACTTGTCCTGCGTTGGAGTTTCAGATGGCGGAGCAGTTGGCGTGAAGGCCTTACTGCGCATGTTCCGGCCTTCCCGGAAATTGGCAATGATCATTGGTGGAGTCGCTCTTCTGGCGGGCGTTTCCGGCGGTGCGGCCGTCTTTGTCGGCAAGGACAGACTGATGAGTGCCGCCGGTGGCGGCTACGGCCTCGAATGTAGCGACGTCAACCTGGTGACGATCCGGAAGCAGGATCACGTCTGGGTGCGCAAATATATCAAGACCGAACCGACCGACGGTATGACACGCGTCAAGACTGCGCTTCGTGTCGCTCAGGCCGTTTATGCCGCGCAGAAGCCGGATCTGGTGCAGGTGGTGGTGCTCGACGAGAACGGCCCGACCCTGCGCTCCGACATTCGCGGCCGGGCGATCGGCGCCGACGTCGTCTATATCCCGCATCCCGACAAGGCCGTTCCCGGCCTCGACGACAAGACCTATACGGCGCGCTACTATGACGGCAAGGCCAGCGAGAACGGGCTGTTCTTCGGCGAGCGGATAGAGTTGCCTCTCGATGAGATCGCCATGATCAGCAACGCCTTCAAGGATCCTGAGGATTGCGTCGACCCGGTCGCGGTGGGTTCGACGAAGAACGGCGAAAAGGGCAAGAAGGCCGCAGGCGGCGGACATGGCGCAGCGCCGGCGGCCGAAGGCGAAGCCGCCCCCGCTGGTGAAGCTGCGCCAGCCAAAGAAGGCGCGGGTGCCGATGTGGTGGCGGAGGCTCCGGCCGAAGAGCCGCCGGCGGAAGGCGCCAAGACCCACTGAAGCACCGGCATGAAAAAAGCGGAGCGCCGGCCGGCACTCCGCTTCGTTTTCTCATGTTTCGTCCGTCAGTCGGCCTTGTTGCGGCGGGCCGGGAAGAGAATGACGTCGCGGATCGACGGCGCGTTGGTCAGAAGCATGATCAGGCGATCGACGCCGATGCCGAGGCCACCTGCCGGCGGCATGCCCTGGTCGATCGCATCGAGGAATTCCTCGTCCAGCTGCTTTTCCTTTTCGCCGCGGGCATGCGCCTGTTCGAGTTGCTCGACCATGCGGCGGCGCTGCTCTTCCGGATCGTTGAGCTCGGAGAAGGCGTTGCCGAGTTCCCAGGCGTTGCAATAGGTCTCGAAGCGTTCGACCAGGCGCGGCTCGCCCGGCACTTCCTTGGCGAAGGGGGAAATATCCTTCGGGAAATGCGTGACGTGCGACGGCTGGATCAGCGTCGATTCAACCTTTTCCTCGAAGATGAAGGCAAGGCACTCGCCCCAGGTCCAATCCTTCTCGACCGCGAAGCCGGCAGCCTTGGCGGCGGCGCGCGCTTCCTCGTCGGTCTTGATCGCGAGGAAATCGATGCCAGTCGCTTCCTTGACGGCGGCGGGCATCGGCACGCGCTTGAACGGTCCCTTGAAGGACAACTGCTTGTCGCCGAAGTCGAATTCCGTCGTGCCGTGAATGGACAGCGCCAGGCCCTCGAACAGCCGCTCGACGAGGTCCATCATGTCCTCGTAATCGGCATAGGCCCAGTAACATTCCATCATGGTGAATTCGGGATTGTGCCGGGTGGAGACGCCTTCGTTGCGGAAGTTCCGGTTGATCTCGAAGACCTTGTCGGTCAGGCCCGATACCAGCGTACGCTTCAGGAACAGTTCCGGCGCGATGCGCAGATACATGTCGAGCTTCAGCGTGTTGTGATGCGTCTTGAACGGTTCGGCCGTGGCGCCGCCATAGATCGATTGCAGCATCGGTGTCTCGACTTCCATGAAGCCGTCATTTTCCATGAAGCGGCGGATGCCGGAGACGATCTTCGAGCGCTGCTGGAAACGAAGCTTCGAATCCTCATTGGTCATGATGTCGAGATGGCGCTTGCGATAGCGCAGCTCGATGTCGGAGAGGCCGTGCCACTTCTCGGGCATCGGCAGCAGCGACTTGGTCAGCATTTCGATCTTCTGGGCGTTGATCGTCAGTTCGCCGCGCTTGGTGCGGCGCACGATGCCGGTGACGCCGATAATATCGCCGATATCGATCATCGGCAGCAGACCGCGGGCCTCTTCCGGTGTCGTGTCCTTGTGGCTGAAGATCTGGATCTTGCCGGAAGCGTCGCGGATATCCATGAACATGCCGGAGTTGCGTGAGGAATAGACGCGGCCGGCGACGGTGACGACATCCTGCGTCTCGACGTCGGGTTCCAGAGATTCATACTTGGCGCCAAGCTCGGCATTGGTCAGCGTCCGGTGGAAATGCGCCGGATAGACCTCGCCGATCTGCTCGCGCAGCAGCTTCAGCTTCTGGGCGCGCACCTCGGTCGCGTCGGAGGAGAGGGTGTTTTCGGTCTTGTCGTTCATGTTCTTTGCCTCATCGATGCGGCATGAATTCTAAACCAACGTTCGTTTACCCGAAGCGTGGCGACTGGCTCGACGCTAACCCTCCCCCTTGTGGGGAGGGTCGGAGCGAAGCGGAGGGGAGGGGTTTTGTGGAAAAGGCCCCTCCCCAAGCCCCTCCCCACAAGGGGGAGGGGCTTCCACTTTCATTTCGAGCCGACGAGGGCGGCGACCGCCTGGGCGGCGAGTTTCAGGCGCTGGCGCACGACGGAGCGTCCGAGGATCGCCATGGAATCGAAGAGCGGCAGGGACCGCGACGAGCCGGAGACGGCCACGAAGAGCGGCGAGACCACCACCTTCAGCTTCTTGCCCATGCGATCGGAGATCGCGCGCAGCTCCGCTTCGATCGTCTCGACATTCCATTCCAGGATCTTTTCGAGATCCGGCTGAACGGTGTTGAGGATCTCGAGGATCTCTTCCGGCGGCGACTTGATCTTGGCGAAGTCGGAAGGCTGCAGGCCGAGATCTGATTTCAGCAGGAAGCCTGCGAGATCGGGCAGTTCGCCGAGCTTGGAGATGCGCGTCTGCGACAGGCGCAGGCCAGCCTTCAGGCGGTCGTTCTCCATCGCCCAGGTCAGCACGCGCGCCTGGAATTCCTCTTCGGAGAGCTTCTCGCGGATCCAGCGGCCGTTCAGCCAGTCGAGCTTCTGGATGTCGAAGATCGCGCCGGCCTTGGAGAGGTTTTCCGGGTCGAATTTCTCGGAGAGCTCATCCATCGTCAACAGCTCTTCACCTTCGGCGATCTGCATGAAGAACAGGCCGAGGAAGTTCATCAGCGCTTCGGGGATATAGCCGAGCGCGGTGTAATAGGAGATCGAGGTCGGGTTCTTGCGCTTCGACAGCTTCGACTTGTCGGCATTGCGCATCAGCGACAGATGCATGAAGACCGGCTGGTCCCAGCCGAAATAGCGATAAAGCAGAATGTGCTTCGGCACCGAAGCCAGCCATTCCTCGCCGCGCGCCACATGGGTGATCTTCATCAGATGGTCGTCGATGACGTTGGCCATGTGATAAGTCGGCATGCCGTCGGCCTTGATCAGCACCTGCATGTCGACGGAATCCCACGGGATGGAAACATCGCCGTAAACGCCGTCGGTGAAGTCGCAGGAGCCTTCGGCCGGTATCTTCATGCGGATGACCGAGGCTTCGCCGGCGGCCGTGCGCGAGGTGACTTCCTCGGCCGTGATGCCGAGGCACAGACCATCATATTTCGGCGGCTTGCCGGCAGCGCGCTGCGCCTCGCGCATCTGCTCAAGGCGCTGGGGCGTGCAGAAACAGCGGAAGGCATGGCCCTTGTCCAGCAATTCCTGGGCGTAGGGCTGGTACATCGGCTTGCGGTCGGACTGGCGATAGGGGCCGTAGGGGCCGCCGATATCGGGGCCTTCCTTCCATTCCAGCCCGCACCATTTCAGCGCGTCCAGCACCTTCGTCTCGAATTCCGGGGTCGAGCGCGTCGCATCGGTATCCTCGATGCGCAGGATGAACTCGCCGCCGTGCTTCTTGGCGAAGAGGTAGTTGAAGAGAGCGATGTAAGCGGTGCCGACATGCGGCTCGCCGGTCGGCGAGGGAGCGATGCGGACGCGGACGCCGGTAGCTGTCCCGGAAACTGTCATTGTATGTGCCCGTCAATGAATGCCGGACGGTATTCGCGGGAAAGCGACGTTCGGCCGGAAGGATGCAGATATCTTCATCGGCAAACCGGCCGAAAAAGGGCATTCGCCCGCACACTCCGCCGATCGTCCGTTCGGCTGGCCTTAGGCCATATTCAACAG